>NZ_JBSVWQ010000001.1:0-177360 GCF_054071215.1 Pseudomonas sp. SDO5522_S412
GTTTACCAAGGAGTTTTCCGTTTCGACTGCGCCGGAAGTGGGGCGAATTATAGACTTCCAGAATCTGCCGTCAAGGGTTAATTACGCTTTTGTTGCAGAAGATGGTTTTTTAGCAATAAGACGGGGAATTCGGCGCATCACCGGCGGTATACGCAGGACCAGAAGCAGCGCCCCTATAGATGCATAGATAGCCCACTCCTTGAGATCTGCCCGCACGATCCACAGCATATGCAGCAAACCAAGCCCGAGAATCACGTAAACCAAACGATGCAGTTTCTTCCAGCGCACACCAAGGCGACGCTGGCTGTATCGGTTGGAGGTGACTGCCAGCACCAATAGAGAAAGGAATCCCAAGGTACCCACAATAATGTAAGGCCGCTTCCGTAGCTCAACCCCCAACTGCGACCAATCCAACCCAAGGATAAACACGCAGTAAGCAGCGAGATGCAAAACCACATAGGCAAAGCACCACAATCCCAGTTGCCGTCGCACGGCGATCCACCCCGCCCAACCACTGAGCTTCTGCAACGGTGTCATACCCAGGGTTATTAACAACAGAATCAAGGTGCCAAGCCCGAGCCGATCCATCAGCACCTTGCCCGGATCAGGTCCCAGCGCAAAGCTCCAGGCCTCGTACAGCCAGAACAGCGGCCACACCGCCGCTGCTATAAAGACGCCGATGCGCCAGATCGGATAGCGCATCAATAGTTCTTCCGCAGATCGAGGCCCGTATAAAGAGAGGCGACTTCATCGGCGTAGCCGTTGAACATTTGTGTCTCACGCACATTGGGACTGAACAGCCCACTGGGCAACCGCCGCTCCCGCGCCTGGGTCCAACGCGGATGGTCGACGGTAGGATTCACATTTGCGTAAAACCCATACTCACTCGCGGCAATACTTTGCCAGGTGGTTTTCGGCTGCTCGCTGACCAGGCTGATGCGCACGATCGACTTGACGCTCTTGAATCCGTACTTCCACGGCACCACCAACCGCAACGGCGCGCCGTTCTGGTTCGGCAGCTCCCGCCCATACATGCCCACCGCAAGGATCGCCAGGGGATTCATCGCCTCATCCAATCGCAGCCCTTCTACATAAGGCCAGTCGATCAAAGCGAAGTTGGACCGCTGCCCCGGCATGCTCTTGGGGTCCTGCAGGGTTTCAAAACGAATGTACTTGGCGTTCGAGGTCGGCTCGACGTGCTTGAGCAGTTCCGATATAGGGAACCCTATCCACGGAATGACCATCGACCAGGCCTCTACACAGCGCAGTCGATAGATTCGCTCTTCCAACTGATAGGGCTTCATGAAGTCTTCAAGCGCATAGCGCCCAGGTTTGGCGACCTCACCATCTATCACCACACTCCACGGCTCAGTCTTCAGAGACCCGGCATTGGCTGCAGGGTCGCCCTTATCCGTACCGAACTCATAGAAGTTGTTGTAGTGGGTTGCGTCCTTGAAAGGGGTGATGGCCTCGTCCTTGACGGTAATCGCCTGCCATTTGGTACCCGGGAGCTTTTCGGCAAACCAGCCAGGTGCATTGCCCGGATCGACATCGGCATAACGTGCCGCATCATCCGCACTGGCCCAACGCGGCAGGCTGCTGGCAGCCAGGCCGGCAAGCGCACCACCGAGCAAGCTGCGGCGAGAGAAATAGAGGGATTCAGGCGTGACATCCGATTCTTGGCAATCAGACGCTTTGGGAAACTTGATTAACATGGCAACTCCGCAGCTTTGGAGGACAGATGCACCAATAGACTGCGGAGTATGGGGGAAATTACATTAAGGCAACGTTTTGCGCTGACGAAGATGCAGCAAGTACTGCACCGGGCCGGACGCGGCATACACAAGGAAAGCCAGCAGCAGGATTCGCGGCGGATCACTGAAGACCACGGCAAACACCAGCACCACTGCCAGGATAGCCACAAACGGCACACGCCCTTTGAGATCCAGCTCCTTGAAGCTGTTGTACTTGATATTGCTGACCATCAGCATGCCGGCCGCCGCAACCATCAAGGCCACCAGGAACGACATCTTGGAACCCTGGATACCGTAGTCGCTGAATGCCCAGACAATACCGGCTACCACACCCGCCGCAGCCGGGCTGGCCAGGCCAATGAAGTAGCGCTTGTCGGCAGTCCCCACCTGGGTATTAAAGCGCGCCAGACGCAATGCCGCGCCCGCCACATAGATGAAGGCAACCATCCAGCCAACCTTGCCCATATCACCCAGCGCCCAGGCAAATGCGAGCAACGCCGGCGCCACACCGAAGGCAACCATGTCCGACAGCGAGTCATACTCGGCGCCAAAGGCACTCTGGGTGTTGGTCATCCGCGCAACCCGGCCATCCAGGCCATCAAGGACCATGGCGACGAAGATCGCTATCGCGGCAAAACCAAAGTACTTGCTGGCCCCGGCCGCATCGCCGGCCGCCAACGCACTCTGGGCACTCATGGAATTGATGATGGAGTAGAACCCCGCGAACAGGTTCGCAGTGGTGAACAGATTGGGCAGAAGATAGATGCCACGATGCCGGACTTTACGGCCTTCAGCATCGTGCCCTTCTTCGACATGTTCATCGATCGGTAGCAGGCTTTCGGCGTCAGAGGCCTGGTTTGGCTCTTCGGGACGTTCGCTCATGGACTTTACCTTGCAACGGTGTGAAAAATTTCGACAGAAACTTGCGGCGAGTGTTCGCCCGCAAACGATGCAGCTTTATACCAGAACCTGCCCCGCAAACGAAAAAACGCGGCCTAAGCCGCGTTTTCCCTTGATCCGTACGACTTAGTTTTTGGCTTTGTCGACGATCTTGTTGGCACCGATCCACGGCATCATGGAGCGCAGTTGCTCGCCGATGATCTCGATACCGTGAGCGGCGTTGTTACGACGCTTGGCGGTCATCGAAGGGTAGCCGGTTGCACCTTCGCTGATGAACATTTTGGCGTATTCGCCGTCCTGAATACGTTTCAGGGCGTTGCGCATGGCCTGACGGGACTCGGCGTTGATCACTTCCGGGCCAGTCACGTACTCGCCGTATTCGGCGTTGTTGGAGATCGAGTAGTTCATGTTGGCGATACCGCCTTCGTACATGAGGTCAACGATCAGCTTCAGTTCGTGCAGGCATTCGAAGTAGGCCATTTCTGGCGCGTAGCCAGCTTCAACCAGGGTTTCGAAACCGGCTTTGACCAGCTCAACGGTACCGCCGCACAGAACGGCTTGTTCGCCGAACAGGTCGGTTTCAGTCTCGTCCTTGAAGGTGGTTTCGATGATGCCGGTACGACCGCCACCCACGCCAGCAGCGTAGGACAGTGCGACGTTCTTGGCGTTGCCCGAGGCGTCCTGGTAGATCGCGATCAGGTCAGGGATACCGCCGCCTTTGACGAACTCGGAGCGCACGGTGTGGCCCGGTGCTTTCGGCGCGATCATGATCACGTCGAGGTCGGCGCGCGGCACAACCTGGTTGTAGTGGATCGCGAAGCCGTGGGAGAAGGCCAGGGTGGCGCCCTTCTTGATGTTCGGCTCGATCTCGTTCTTGTACAGCGCGGACTGGAACTCGTCCGGGGTCAGGATCATGACCAGGTCGGCAGCAGCAACAGCAGAAGCAACGTCAGTCACTTTCAGGCCGTGGGCTTCAGCCTTGGCAACAGTGGCCGAGCCTTTGCGCAGGCCAACGGTCACGTCAACGCCGGAATCTTTCAGGTTGCACGCTTGGGCGTGGCCCTGGGAACCGTAGCCGATGATGGCGACTTTTTTGCCCTGGATGATCGACAGGTCACAATCTTTATCGTAATAAACTTTCATGAGGTTCCTCTATATATCCAGGCCGTTTAAGGCCATTCGCTAAATTTGAGTTAGATGCTGAGTACTTTGTCGCCACGAGCAATCCCGGTGACGCCACTGCGTACAGTTTCCAGAATCGAGGCCGTCCCGATCGACTGGATGAAGCTGTCCAGCTTGTCGCTTGTACCGGTCAGTTGAACGGTATAAACGCTGGCGCTCACATCGACGATCTGCCCGCGATAAATGTCGGTAGTGCGCTTGATCTCGGCCCGTTGTGCACCCGTGGCCTTGACCTTGACCAGCATCAGCTCACGCTCGATGTGGGCACTTTCCGACAAGTCGACCAGCTTGACCACTTCGATCAGCTTGTTGAGGTTCTTGGTGATCTGCTCGATCACCTCATCATGGCCAACGGTGGTCAACGTCAGACGCGACAAGGTCGGGTCTTCGGTCGGCGCCACGGTCAGGCTTTCGATGTTGTAGTTGCGTTGCGAAAACAGTCCGACCACACGTGACAGAGCGCCCGGTTCGTTCTCCAGAAGCAGGGAGATAATGTGCCGCATGATTAGGTACGCTCCGTCTTGTTCAGCCACATATCGCGCATGGAGCCGTCTTTGATCTGCATCGGGTAGACGTGCTCGCTGGTGTCGACCTGAATATCGAGGAACACCAGGCGGTCCTTCATGGCGAACGCCTCTTCCATCATCGGCTTCAAATCCTTCAGATCGGTGATGCGCATGCCGACATGGCCATAGGCTTCAACCAATTTGACGAAGTCAGGCAGAGACTCCATGTAGGAATGGGAGTGACGGCTGCCGTAGCTCATGTCCTGCCACTGGCGAACCATGCCCAGTACACCGTTGTTCAGGCAGACGATCTTCACCGGCAAGCCATATTGCAGGCAGGTCGACAGTTCCTGGATGTTCATCTGGATACTGCCTTCGCCGGTGACGCACGCAACGTCAGTATCCGGAAAGCTCAGCTTCACACCCATGGCCGCAGGGAAACCAAAGCCCATCGTGCCCAGGCCACCGGAGTTGATCCAGCGGTTAGGCTTGTCGAACTTGTAGTACTGCGCCGCGAACATCTGGTGCTGGCCCACGTCGGAGGTCACAAAGGCATCGCCTTTGGTCACTTCGCACAGGGTTTCGATCACGGTCTGTGGCTTGATGACGCTGCCATCACCCTTGTCGTAAGGGAACAGGCCGCGATCACCGCGCCACTCGTCGATCTGCTTCCACCAGCTGGCAACGGAATCCTTGTTCGGGGCTTCGCCGATTTCCTTCAGCGCAGCGACCATTTCGGTCAGCACGCTTTCCACAGGACCAACGATAGGCACGTCGGCCTTGATGGTCTTGGAGATGGATGCCGGGTCGATATCGATGTGGATGATCTTGGCATTCGGGCAGAACTTGCTCGCGCCATTGATCACCCGGTCATCGAACCGCGCACCGACGGCGAGGATCACGTCAGCATGGTGCATGGCCAGGTTGGCGGTGTAGCTGCCGTGCATGCCGAGCATGCCGACGAACTGACGGTCCGAACCCGGGAACGCGCCAAGGCCCATCAAGGTGTTGGTGACTGGCAGGTTGAGCAGCTTGGCCAGTTCGGTCAGCGGTGCAGAACCGCCGCCCAGAATCACCCCACCACCCGAGTAGAGCACTGGACGCTTGGCCGCCAACAGCATTTCTGCCGCCTTGCGGATTTGCCCCGAGTGCCCGCGAACGGCCGGGCTGTAGGAGCGCAGCTTGGCTTTCTTAGGGAAGATGTATTCGAATTTTTCCGCAGGGTTGGTCATGTCTTTCGGGATATCGACCACTACAGGACCCGGGCGACCGGACTGTGCGAGGTAGAACGCCTTCTTCATGACTTCCGGGATTTCCGAGGCATGCTTGATCATGAAGCTGTGTTTCACGATCGGCCGGGAAATACCGATCATGTCGGTTTCCTGGAATGCATCGGTACCGACCATGGTGCTCGCCACCTGGCCAGAAATGATCACCATCGGGATGGAGTCCATATAGGCCGTCGCGATGCCGGTAATGGCATTGGTCGCGCCAGGGCCGGAAGTCACCAGTACCACACCGGCTTTACCGGTGGCACGGGCGTAACCGTCAGCCATATGGGTAGCAGCTTGTTCGTGGCGAACCAGGATGTGGGTAACAGCCGGTTCCTTGAACAGTGCGTCGTAGACATGCAGCAGAGCACCACCTGGGTACCCGTAGATATAGTCGACGCCTTCGTCACGCAAAAAGCGGACGAGCATCTCACCGCCAGATAAAAGCTCCACGTTGTTCACCTCTAAAACGCCAGAATACCGTCCGTTAAAAACCGACGGGTCTTAATAGGTTTACTTCTCAGCAGAGCATGAGCGACGGTGGTCGCCGACTACGTCAGCACTGACTGAGCAAGTATTGGGAGCGTCCCAAGTGTTGCGGGATTTTCCCACCCAGCGCGAGGTAACGCGTTGCGGGTGTAACAGGTCGGCGCGGGTGTGCGCCTCATGATCTGCTGAGTGGGTCTGCTTCTGGCAGTCCCTCTACAGCGGACTTTGGATTCTTCTGTTTCAGCCCCTCCAAGTCAAGCAATAATTGCGCTTTTTTCCAACTAAGCGCATGAGAACGTAGAAGAAAGGGGCTTGAGGAGGGATAAAACTCGCCTGAATGGCGCAAAGCGGTAGAAATATGCGCAAGACTGCCGGAAAAACCGGCAGCCAGGCAATTAACGAGCGTCGACAATCAGTTGATCGAACTTTTTCAGCGCAGTCCGCAGGCCAAGGCTCTCAAGTGGCCGATCGGCGTAAACCATCTCGGCCATCTCCAGAATCCCCGACGCATTGGGCAATGGCAGGTCCTGTTCGAGGATTTGCTTCATCCGTGTCAGGAAAATCCATTGCAGCCACTGGTGAAAGTCCAGTGTGTCGACGGAAAACGGCTCAACACTGCTCAAGGCTTCAGCACTGGGGGACACTTCGTCCCACCAGCCCTGCAAGCGCAGTTCGCGCTCGATCAACAACAACTGTTCGGCAATCGCCGGAAAGCGTGCATCCATCAGAGGCTTACCTTGGCTTTTTGCCGAGCCTGGGCGGCGCCGGCAGCATCGCCTTGCTTCTCGCGGGCATCACCGATCAAGCTCCACAGGCTGGCCTGCAGGTCTGGACGGCCATTGGCCAGGGTCAGGCCGCGGCGGGCAAATTGTTCAGCTTGTGGGGCATCGCCCTGGGCCATGCGAACCTGAGCCAGGCGGTATAGCACTTGCGGTTCACGCGGTGCCACGCGCTGGGCGCGCTCGAGGCTCGACGATGCGCCGTTCAAATCGCCACCCGACTGCTGCTGTTGGGCAGTGGTGAGCAACGCCAGCACCGGGCCATCCAACTGCTCATCGGCTGACAGACCGCCGGCACTGCTGGCGGAAGGAATTCCACTCGGCGTCGACGGCATGTTGTAGGTGCCCTGGTTGATCGGTGCCGTTTGAATCGGCGTGGCGTCGATCGGGCCCGATGTACTTGGGCCTGGGGTCCACGGCTGAGTACTGATCGGAGCCGAGGTGGCAGCACCGCCACCCGGGATCATCACCACTACACCAGAGTCCTGAGGCACGGCTTGCGCCTGGGGCCGGGCCTGGGCAGGACGGTTGGTAACGGTTTGGCGGAAGCCGCCGTTGGCCGAGATCCGGTCGTTGTTGGACACCGTTGTACTGGAGTCCACCACCGGAATAGAGCCCCGCTCCACGCTGGCGCAACCACCGAGCAATGCCAAAACTGTAATAGCTGGAATCAACAACTTGTTCACGTGAAACCCTCTTTGCTTAATTCATCCAGCCCTTGACCCAATCCATCACCGATTCAGCACTGGCGGGCGCACTGGCACCGCACGCTGCACCGGGTGGTGGCTCGCTGCCGCGAATATACGGCATCTGCACCGCGCCCGGACAGTCGGCATCGGAACCCTGGCCGGTGTGCGGATCGATCCAGGCCTGGACGATATTGTCCGGCTGCGGCATGTTCAGCGGCAGTGGATCGGCCTTTTTCATGAAACTGGTCCATACCTGCAACGCGCCGGTGGCACCGGTAAACGGCGTCTTGCCGTTGTCATCACGCCCCAGCCAAACCACTGCCAGCAGGTCCTGGCTGAACCCTGCGAACCAGCTGTCCCGCGAATCGTTACTGGTACCGCTCTTGCCAGCCAGTGTCAGGTTGGCCGGCAGCACGTTGTAGGCCGAGCGCCCGGTACCTTCGCGCATCACGCGCTGCATGGCGTTCTGGATGAGGTAGATCGAGGCCGGGTCAAAGCGTTGCTGAATCTGGAACGGATAACGCTTGAGCGGTTCGCCTTCGGCCGTCAACACGCTCCGGATCCCACGCATCGGCGTATTGAAGCCACCGTTGGCCAGGGTCTGGTACATGGTCGCCACTTCCATCGGGCTCATCGCACCCGCACCCAACAGCATCGATGGGAACGCCGGGAACTCACGAGTGATGCCCAACCGGCCGAGCGTCTTGAGCACGTTCGGCACGCCCAGTTCAAGGCCGAGGCGGGAAGTCGAGATGTTGTAGGAATGCGCCAAGCCCTGGTACAGGAAAATCGTACCGTGGGAGCGACGATCAAAGTTATGCGGCGTCCACATCTGGCCATCAGCCCCTTTGACCGACAGCGGGTCATCGGACAGCCAACTGGTCAGCGTGTACTTGCTCGGTTTTTCCAGCGCGGTCAGGTACACCGCCGGCTTGACCAGCGAGCCAATCGGCCGCACCGCGTCCAGCGCCCGGTTGAACCCGGCAAAGCTGGCCTGGCGACTGCCGATCATGGCCTGGACTTCGCCGGTTTCCGGGTTGGTCACCACCATCGCAGCCTCGACGTCGTCAGAGCCTTTACGACCTGTCAGGCGTTTGAAGGTGTCATTGACCGACGCTTCGGCCTTCATCTGCAGGATCGGGTCGAAACTGGTGAAGATCCGCAGGCCTTCTTCGGTCAAGTCTTCGTCGCGGTAGTCTTCACGCAGTTGGCGTTTGACCAGGTCGATAAAGCCCGGGAAGGAGCTGTCGGCGAGCTTGCCGCGGGTGGTTACACCCAGTGGCATTTTCTTCGCGGCGGCCACTTGTTCAGGGGTGGCGACACCTTGCTGCTCAAGTACATCCAGCACCAGGTTACGGCGCTCCAGCGCCCGCTCCGGGTTACGACGCGGGTTGTAGTAGGACGGCCCCTTGACCATGCCCACCAGCAGCGCCACCTGGTGCAACTTCAGCTCGGACAACGGCTGGCCGAAGAAGAACTGGCTGGCCAGACCAAAACCGTGGACGGCACGCTGACCGTCCTGGCCAACGAACACTTCATTGAGGTACGCCTCAAGAATTTCCTGCTTGCTGTAGTGCAGCTCCAGCAGCATCGCCATCATGGCTTCGGTCAGCTTGCGGGTCAGACTGCGCTCGTTGGTCAGGTAGAAGTTCTTGACCAATTGCTGTGTCAGCGTACTGCCGCCCTGGGTCATCTTGCCGCCAGAGGTGTTGACCCAGAGGGCGCGCGCGATGGACTTCGGTGATACGCCCCAGTGGCTGTAGAAATCCCGGTCTTCGACGGCGATCAGAGTATCCAGCAGGTAAGGCGGCACCTGATCGATCTTGATCAGGATGCGGTCTTCCAGGTTTTTCGGATAAATCCCACCGATCATTAAGGGTTCCAGGCGCACCACCGGCAACTTCGAGCCGTTGAGCGAGGACAGTTCGGCTACGTAGTCGCCAGAGAAACGCACGCGCACCGGCTGGGGTTTTTCCAGGCCTTCATAGAACTGGAAGCCGCGGGTGTTCAAGTCAACCGTGTTGCCGCTGACGGCAGCGGCGCCGGGGCCATTGCTCACGGGTTCGCGGCGATAGCCCAGGGCATCGAGCTCGGTGAGGAAGTCATCCTTGCTCAGCTTCTGGCCGCTGAACAGTTCCAGCGGGCGCGCGTAGACCTTGGCCGGAATGGTCCAGCGCTTGCCGGAGAACTTCTCTTGGACCACGGCATCGAGGTAAACCGCGAAGCCGGCGATCACGACAAGCCCTACCAGGCTGAGCTTAAGCGCCCAGCCCAGCCAAGGGCGCAGGCCGCGGGAAGGAGGTTTTTTACGGGAACGGGGAGATCGGGTACGAGTCATGGCGGCGGATTATACGCACTTTATTGATGACCAACATGAGCCGGACAGCGGTTTGCACGACCGCCTGTAGGAGCCATAATGCCCGCCATGAATTTTCCCAGACTCTGAAGGATCGCCCGTGAGCCAGTCCCTGATTGCTGCCCTGCAAAACCCGGCCCTGTTTCCCCATCCGGTGGATCAGTTCCAAGTCATCGAGACCCATATTTCCTGGGTCCTGCTCACTGGGCCCTATGCTTACAAGATGAAGAAGCCGGTGAATTTCGGTTTCCTCGATTTCACCACCCTGCAAGCCCGCGGACACTTCTGCAATGAAGAGCTGCGCCTCAACCAGCGCCTGACCGATGATTTGTATCTTGAAGTGTTGCCGATCACCGGCAGCGCCGAGGCACCGCAGTTGGGCGGCGACGGTCCGGTGGTCGACTACATCCTGAAAATGCGCCAGTTCCCGCAAAGCCAACTGCTCAGCACTCTGCAGGCCAACGGCGAACTGACCAGCGCGCACATCGACGAAATGGCCAGGCAGATCGCGCATTTTCACCTGAATGCCCCGAAAGTGCCGGCCACTAACTCTGCTGGCACGCCGCACGATGTCATGGCACCGGTGCTGCAGAACTTCGAGCAGATCCGTCCGTTCCTCAGCGACAAGGCCGACCTGGCACAACTGGACGCCTTGCAGGCCTGGGCCGAAAGCAGCTTCGAGCGCCTCAAGCCACTGTTCGAACAACGCAAGCTCAATGGCTTCACCCGTGAATGCCACGGTGATATCCACCTGGGCAACGCCACGATGATTGATGGCCACGTGGTGATCTTCGACTGCATCGAGTTCAACGAGCCGTTCCGCTTCACCGACGTGTATGCCGACACCGGCTTCCTGGCGATGGACCTGGAAGACCGCGGCCTCAAGAGCTTGGCACGACGCTTCATCAGCCAATACCTGGAGCTGACCGGCGACTATCAAGGCCTGGAAGTACTGAACTTCTATAAAGCCTACCGCGCTCTGGTACGCGCGAAGATCGCGCTGTTCAGCATGCCTTCCGAGGCGGACGCGGTGCAGCGCGCTACCACCCTGCGCCAGTACCGCAACTACGCCAACCTGGCAGAAAGCTACAGCACCATCCCATCGCGCTTCCTGGCCATCACCCATGGCGTATCGGCCGTTGGCAAAAGCCATGTATCCATGCGCCTCGTAGAAGCATTGGGGGCGATTCGCCTGCGTTCGGACGTAGAGCGCAAGCGCCTGTTCGGCGAGCAGAAGGTCGAGAACACGCCGCAGGCCGGGATCTACGCCGCAGACGCCAGCGCCGCGACCTACGCGCGCCTGAACGAAATCGCCGACACCGTACTGCGCGCCGGTTTCCCGGTGGTATTGGATGCGACCTTCCTCAAGCGAGAACAACGCGACGCGGCGGCCAAGATCGCCGAGGCCACCGGCGCGCCATTCCTGATCCTTGACTGCAATGCGCCACAGGCGGTAATCGCCGCTTGGCTGGCACAACGTCAGGCGGACAAGAACGACCCTTCCGACGCCACCCTGGCCATCATCGAAGAACAGCAGGCCACCCGTGACCCGCTCAGCGCCGAGGAGTTGCTGCTCAGCAAGCGCGTGGAGACCAATGAAAGCGGGACCCTGGACGCATTGGTGGCACATATTCGCCAGCGCCTGCCGGGGCTGTAAGAAATATTTCTTGGTCGTGCAGCCTTCCGGGGCTCACGGCCGAGAAATAGTGGCACTATAATGGCGCCATAATTCCAACACGGGAGTCGCCATTGTGAGCCAGCCGAAGCTACTTGATACCCCGCTGTACGCGCTTCTGCATAAAGATGATATCCGCGGCTTCAACCAGGAGCGTCCGAAAGACGGCACCATCGATATGCGCGGTGGCGACTTTCGCGGCCTGGACCTGCGCGACCTGAATGCCGAGGGCGTGGATTTCACCGACGCTTATTTCCGCTCCGCCGACTTGCGCGGCCTGGATTTGCGTGACTGCCCACTGGAAGGCGCGAGCCTGGCGCACGCCCAGATCTCCGGCACTTATTTCCCCCCTGAGTTAAGCGCCGACGAGATCCTGATGTCCGTCAATTTCGGCACACGCCTGCGCTACCGCACACGCTAAACCGCTGCATCGGCTCCCGGCTACGCACAAGGTACCGGGGGCTTCACCCTTTCCTACGCTAAAACCCCCGCCTGCCTTAGAAGCTTTTAGGTCGTTGCCGACCAAAGAACTACGCTTTTCCTACTGAGCGCTACACTCCTTTCAGGCTTGCCTGGTCACGATACCCACCGAACCATTCGGCCGTCGCAAGGAGGCTTGATGAATGATGAGCTGCAACACCTGAAAAACCTTGGCAAGACGTCGGCGCAATGGCTGCATGCGGTGGGCATCCACAGTGCGTCCGACCTACGCCGCCTGGGGGCAGTCGACGCGTACCGTGCCGTACGCACCCGCGGTTTCAGGGCATCCAAAGTGTTGTTGTATGCCATTGAAGGCGCGCTGATGGATGTGCACTGGAATGACATTCCCGTTGAACGCAAGGAAGCTTTAAATCGTCAATTGGACGCTCTGACGGCACGCCAAAAGAATTGAGACGCCAACTTGCACCCGCGTTTACGGGGATTCCAAGCAGAAGTTTGAGGAAATTCGAAGAGGCCGCAAAAACAAATGTTGACTCTCAAATGAGAATCGTTATGATTATCACAACTGGTCGCGAGATCAGCCGATAACTGAAAGACCATTGGTTCGGACTCTCAGATTATCTCCTCATCAGGCTAATCACGGTTATTTGACCCGGCTCTTGCCGGGTCTTTTTTTGCCCATAAAAAACTGCGGCGATTTTCAGCGGGCAATGATCAACGGATGGCCGCGCTCCGGATGCGGCTGCACCAACACATCCAGCCCGAATACCGCCCTCAGCGGCTCAGGCCGCAACACCTGTGCCGGTGTGTCCAACGCATGGGGCCGGCCATCTTCCAGCAACAGGATGCGATCACAGTAGCGCGCCGCCAGGTTCAGGTCGTGAAGGATCACCAGCACCGCCGCGCCACGGTCGGCAAAGCGGCGGATCGCCTGCAAGGTGGTGTGCTGGTGCAGCGGGTCAAGCATTGACGTCGGCTCATCCAGCAACAAGGTCTGCCCCGCCTCACCCGGCCATAGCTGCGCCAACACCCGTGCGAGATGCACACGCTGCCGCTCGCCGCCCGACAACGCCAGATAGCTGCGCCCGCTCAAATGGCTAACGTCGGCAGCCTGCAAGGCAGCATTGATGATTTCATCGTCACGCACCCGGCCCGTCTGATGAGGCAAGCGCCCCATGCCCACCACCTCTTCGACGCGAAAGGCAAAGTCCAGGGTCGAGGTCTGCGGCAACACCGCCAGCCGCTGGGCACGCTGCGCTCCGCCCCAGTCTTTCAACTCACGCTGATCCAGCCACACAAGGCCTTGGTCGGGCTGCAACTCGCCGCATAACGCACCGAGCAATGTACTTTTTCCCGCACCGTTGGGGCCCAATACGCCGAGCACTTCTCCTGGCAGCAGGTCCAGGGTGATGTCCGCCAGCACAGTTTTGCGCCCACGGCGGATCTGCAGGTCTTCTACTCGCAGCATCAGGCGCGCCCTCGTAACAACAGGTAGAGGAAAAACGGCGCACCGATAAACGCGGTAACAATGCCGATCGGTAATTCCGCCGGCGCCAAGGCCAGGCGCGCCACCAGATCGGCAAACAACAGCAAACTCGCCCCCGCCAGCACCGAGGCTGGCAGCAGCACCCGATGATCCGGCCCCGCCAGCAGGCGTACCAGATGCGGCACCACCAGCCCGACAAAGCCGATCATCCCCGCAGCCGCCACGGCCGCGCCCACGCCCAGCGCGGTGCAGAACACCAGTTCGCGCTTGAGGCCTTCAACATCAATGCCCAAGTGACTCGCTTCCGACTCACCCAGCAGGAGTGCATTCAGCGCCTTGGCCCGGCGCGGCAGCCACAGTGCTACGCCGGCGCTGACCAGCAGCAGCGGCCATAAGCGCGAGTAGCTGGCGCCATTCAGGCTGCCCAGGTTCCAGAACGTCAGGGTGCGCAAGGTAGCGTCATCTGCCAGGTAGGTGAACAGGCCCACCGCCGAACTGGCGAGCGCCGTCAGGGCGATACCCGCCAGCAACATGGTCGCGACGTTGGTTTGGCCGTTGCGCCGCCCCAGGCGATAGACCAGCGCTGTTACCCCCAAACCGCCGAGGAAGGCACACAACGACAGCAGATAAGGCCCGAGGGCATCCGGCAAACCGCCAAAAAACGAACCACCGACAATCGCAATCGCCGCGCCCAACGCTGCACCGCTGGAAACCCCGACCAACCCGGGATCAGCCAAGGGGTTGCGAAACAGCCCCTGCATTGCAACGCCGGAAAGTGCCAGAACCCCACCGACGGCCAATCCCAGCAACGTACGCGGCAGGCGAATCTGCCCGAGGATCAACTCCGCCTGCTCCAGGCCTTGGGCCTCGATTGGCACACCCATCAAGCGTAAGGCTGCCCGCAGTGTGTCCATTAACGGCAGACTCACCGGCCCCAGGGCCAATGACAACCAGATCGCCAGTACACACAGCAGACTCAAGCCGATAAACAGGGTTCGCGGTTTAACCAGAGTGGTCATGGGGCGGTATTAGCCTGAGACGGATAGAACCCGGCAGACAGCTTCACCAGGCTTTGCGGCAAGCGTGGCCCAAGCCCACCCACCAGCAGCGTCGGGTCCAGTTCATAGACGCGTCCATTCCTGGCCGCTGGCGTCGAAGCCAGGATCGGGTTTTCCTTGAACAACGCGGCGCGGGCCGCATCCCCGGTCAAAGCGCGATCGGCAAACACCAGCACCTCAGGATTGAGCCCCGCCAGCGACTCTACGGAAAACGGCTTGTAACCATCGTGGGTCGCCAGGTTATGGCCGCCGGCCTGCTGCAACATCCAGTCAGCCGCCGTGTCTTTGCCCGCAATCAGCGGTTTGCCGCCGGCATGTCCCAGCAGCAACAGCACTCCAGGCGCCTTTTGAGTGGCCTGGGCCTTGGCCACCCAGTTCTTTTGTTGGTCAAGTTGTTGCTGATAGTCACTGAACAGTTCTGCAGCCTTCGCTTCGTTACCCAGCAGCTTGCCCAAATGCTGAAGGTTGCCCTGCAGCGTCGGCAGATCCGGCTCGGCTGAAAACAGCTCCACTTTCACACCGGCATTGCGGATTTGCGCCAACACCGGTGGCGGCCCCATTTCCTCGGTGCCCACCAGGATTTGCGGGCGCAGGCTCAGAATGCCTTCCGCCGACAACTGACGCTGGTAACCAATGCTCGGCAACGCCTTGAGGGATTCCGGATGCTGGCTGGTGGTATCCACGCCCACCAGCTTTGACTCACCGCCCAGGGCCGTCACCCATTCCGACAACGCACCACCGGCGCTGACCCAGCGTTGTGGCAGTTCAGAGGCCTGGGCCCCAGCGTTGACCAGCAGTCCGACAACGAGCGCGATAGCACTGGCACTCAGGCGCATAAAAGGGTTTCCTTCCAAGGGGTGAGCCCGCTGAAACACTCGCAATGTGACAGATCAAGGCTGCCCGACATCGTACAGAGCGCCCAGTCAGCTTACGGGCGAAGCCGGCATTTGATAATTGTTTGCATTTGCACGTCAAGCACCGGGCTCTGCGGCAAAAACCAGGATAGCCTTACAGCCCGCAAACGGCGGCACTTAAGGATCGATATGAAGTTTCTCTGCGCCTCCAGCGAACTCGCACCCAACGCCAGCCTCGGTTTCGATATCGACGGCCGCAAGCTGTTTGCCGTGCGCCGCGAAGGCATTGCCTACTTCTATATCAACCGCTGCCCACATCGCGGGGTGCCGCTGGAATGGCAGCCGCACCAGTTTCTCGACCCCAGCGCCAGCCTGATCCAGTGCGCCACCCATGGCGCGCTGTTCCTGATCGAAAGCGGTGAGTGCGTCGCCGGCCCTTGCGCCGGCCAGAGCCTGACAGCCCTGCCCGGCCGCGAGGACGAACAAGGCCTGTGGGTACAACTCTAGTCGCCGAGCAATACTTCCAGCCGGCGATCGACGCAGATTTCCTCTGACGTCACTCGCACGCCATAGGCTAGCACCTCGACGCCCGCCGCCTTGGCCTCACGCAACGCCGCCGCATAACCGGCATCAATTTCTTCGGCAGGACGCACCGCATCGATCCCCGAGAGGTTGACGCAGTACAACTGCACTGCCCGTACACCCTCACGCGCCAGATGCGCCAGCTCACGCAGATGCTTGGCACCGCGCTGGGTCACGGCATCGGGAAACGCCGCCGTCGAGGTCCCGTCAAACCCGAGGGTGACGCTTTTGACTTCGACATATGCCGCGCCCGCCGGGTAGTCCAGGCGGAAATCGATCCGGCTGTTTTCCTGGCCGTAGGCGACTTCGCGTTTCAAGGCGGTAAAGCCATTGAGCTCGGTGATAACCCCCGCGCGCAGCGCTTCTTCAACCAACTGATTGGCCCGCGCCGTGTTCACACACGCCAGGCGCCCTTGTGGGGTTTCGCTGATTTCCCAGGTGCCTGGCAGCTTGCGCTTGGGGTCATTGGAGCGGCTGAACCAGACCTGGCCACCTTCCACCATGCAGTTGAACATCGAGCCGGTGTTCGGGCAGTGAATGGTCAACAACTCGCCGGTAACGGTTTCGATATCGGCGAGAAAACGCTTGTAGCGGCGGATCAGCCGGCCTTCTTCAAGGGGAGGATTAAAGCGCATCAGCCTTGCCAACTCCGCAGGCCGCGGGCAATCCGTTCAACGGCTTGCTGTAGGCGATCAAGGTTTTGCGTGTAGGCAAAACGCACATGGTGACCGGCTTGATAACGGCCGAAATCCAGGCCCGGCGTGAACGCAACGTGCTCGGTTTCGAGGAAGTGCCGGCAGAACGCGAAGGCATCGCCGCCGAATGCGCTGATATCGGCATACAGGTAGAACGCGCCTTCCGGCTCCACGGCAATACCGAAACCCAACTCGCGCAACGCTGGCAGCAGGAAGTCGCGACGCCGGCCAAACTCGGCCCGGCGATCTTCAAGAATGTTCAATGTTTGCGGGGTGAAGCAGGCCAGGGCCGCATGCTGGGCCATGCTCGGCGCGCTGATGTAGAGATTCTGCGCCAGTTTCTCCAGCTCACCCACCGCAGCAGGCGGCGCCACCAGCCAGCCCAGGCGCCAGCCGGTCATTCCGAAATACTTCGAAAAACTATTTAGAACGAAGGCTTCATCGTCGACTTCCAGCACGCTGGCGGCATCGGTGCCATAGGTCAGGCCGTGGTAGATCTCATCCACCACCAAATGCCCATTGCGCGCCTTGATGGCGCTCGACAACCCCGCCAACTCGTCCCGCGTCAGGATGGTGCCGGTAGGGTTGGCAGGCGACGCGACCAACGCGCCCACGCTGTCCTGATCCCAATGGCGCGCCACCAGGTCGGCGGTCAGTTGATAACGCACCTCGGGGCCGACCGGGACCAGTTGGGCCGCGCCCTCCACCAGCCGCAGGAAGTGGCGGTTGCAGGGGTAGCCTGGGTCTGCCAGCAGCCAGTGCTTGCCGGGGTCCACCAGCAGGCTGCTCGCCAGCAACAAGGCTCCCGAGCCGCCGGGTGTAATCAGAATTCGCTCGGGATCGATGCTCAACCCGTAGCGCTGCTGGTAGAAACCGCTGATGGCTTGCCGCAACTCCGGTAGCCCGCGGGCCGCGGTATAGCGGGTCTTGCCATTGGCCAGCGCCGCCTGCCCGGCCTTGATGATGGGTTCGGCGGTGGTGAAGTCCGGCTCGCCGATTTCCAGGTGAATCACGTCGTGACCGGCGGCCTGCAATTCATTGGCCCGCGCCAGCAACGCCATGACATGGAAAGGTTCGATAGCGCGGCTGCGCGCACTGTAGGGCTGAGCCATTAGCCTTCCTTAACTCTGAGGACAAACCCCGATTCTACCCAACCCGCCGCGCAAAACCTGCTCTATTGCCCCAAGACATGTAGCAAGCACGGCAAGCAACTACCTGCAAAACAGCTAAAATCAACATTCGAGACCGTACAAGCCCGCCCTGCTGGGGCCTGCGGCGGTTTGCAAGCCTCAGGAGACGGTGCCTCGACAACCGGGAGTGGCGCACCCCGAATCTATCTGGTAAGTTCGCCCGCTTGCAGCCGCAGGGCCGGCAGGTGTCGGTGATGTTGCAATCCTGCGCAATGGATTAGAAGAGTGAGAGGCGGTCCATTCATGCCCACCCAAGCAAAGCAACAGAGCATCAGCGGCTTCCAACCCTACGTCGAGGCGAAGGGTGAGGAATACATGGGCAAGCCCATGCGCGAACACTTCTCCAAGATCCTGAAGCAGTGGAAACAGGACTTGATGCAAGAGGTCGACCGTACCGTTGACCATATGAAGGACGAAGCGGCCAACTTCCCGGACCCGGCAGACCGTGCCAGCCAGGAAGAAGAGTTCGCCCTTGAACTGCGCGCCCGTGATCGCGAGCGCAAGCTGATCAAGAAGATCGACAAGACCCTGCAACTCATCGAAGACGAAGAGTACGGCTGGTGCGAGTCCTGCGGCGTCGAGATTGGTATTCGCCGCCTGGAAGCGCGTCCTACTGCCGACCTGTGCGTGGACTGCAAGACCTTGGCTGAAATCAAGGAAAAACAGGTCGGCAAGTAATCATTGCCGGGCTGAACAAATGGGGCGTGCGAACGCCCCATTTTTGTTTCTGGCGTTTGCTGGTTTTCCAGTAATATCCGGCCCATGACAGCCTCCTCCTATATCGGGCGTTTCGCCCCCACGCCCAGCGGACACCTGCACTTCGGTTCCCTGGTCGCCGCCCTCGCCTCCTACCTCGACGCCCGTGCCAACCAAGGCCGCTGGCTGATGCGCATGGAAGACCTCGACCCGCCACGGGAAGAGCCCGGCGCCCAGGCCGCAATCCTGAATGCCCTGGAACGCTATGGTTTTGAATGGGACGGGGAGTTGGTCCGACAAAGCGAGCGGCACGATGCCTACGCTGAAGTGCTCAACCGCCTGTTCAATCATGGCCTGGCCTACGCCTGCACCTGCTCGCGCAAGCAACTGGAGCCCTATGCCGGGATTTATCCGGGACTGTGCCGCAATGCCGGGCATGACCAGCAAGATGCCGCCATCCGCCTGCGAGTGCCGGAGTTGGAGTACCACTTTACCGACCGCGTACAAGGCAAATTCCGACAGCATCTGGGTCGCGACGTAGGCGACTTCATCATCCGCCGTCGCGACGGCCTGTATGCCTACCAACTGGCGGTAGTCCTCGATGATGCCTGGCAAGGTGTGACCGACATCGTGCGTGGCGCCGACCTGCTCGACTCCACGCCGCGCCAACTGTATCTGCAAGAATTGCTGGGCCTGCGCCAACCGCGTTACCTGCATGTGCCGCTGATCATCCAGCCGGACGGTAACAAGCTGGGCAAATCCTACCGCTCACCGCCCTTGACCACTGATCAGGCCACGCCTTTGCTGTTAAGAGCACTGCGCGCCCTGGGCCAGCCGGCGGGCGACGAACTGCACCACGCCAGCCCACGGGAACTGCTGGATTGGGGCATTGAACACTGGGATGCCACACAGATCCCGCGCACACTCACGCTGGCCGAAGCGCAATTGCGCTGAAGGCGCTTGCAGCTTGCGAGCCATCCGTTACCATCGCCGCAGTTTTTCAATCAGAGGCCAACATGTACATCTATCGATTGGTCCTGCTGCTGGTCGTCGGGATCTACCTGTTTTCTCCCGCCATCATGGATTGGTGGATCGACGCCACAGGCGCCTGGTACCGGCCCTATCTGCTTTGGCTGATTCTGATCGTCGTGACTTTCATCCTGCAGAGCCAAAAAGATGCCGATGAGCTTTAGCCTGACCGAGATGCTGCTGATCAGCGCCGCCTACCTGGCCGCGTTGTTCGGGGTAGCCTGGATCAGTGAACGTGGGATGATTCCGCGGGCGATCATTCGCCATCCGTTGACCTACACCTTGTCGTTGGGCGTGTACGCGAGTGCCTGGGCGTTTTATGGCACCGTGGGCCTGGCCTATCAGTATGGATACGGCTTTCTTTCGAGTTATCTCGGGGTGTCCGGCGCGTTCTTGCTGGCGCCGGTGCTGTTGTATCCGATCCTGAAAATCACCCGCACCTATCAGTTGTCGTCCCTGGCCGACCTGTTTGCGTTCCGTTTTCGCAGTACCTGGGCCGGTGCGCTGACCACGATTTTCATGCTGATTGGCGTGCTGCCGTTGCTGGCATTGCAGATCCAGGCCGTGGCCGACTCCATCAGCATCCTGACCCGCGAACCGGTGCAGCACCGCGTGGCATTGAGCTTCTGCGCGCTGATCACTCTGTTCACGATTTTCTTCGGCTCACGGCATATCGCCACCCGTGAAAAACATGAAGGACTGGTGTTTGCGATCGCGTTTGAATCGGTGATCAAGCTGATCGCCATCGGCGGTGTCGGTCTGTACGCGTTGTATGGCGTATTCGACGGCCCGCAACAGCTGGAACTGTGGCTGCTGCAAAACCAGACCGCCCTGGCCGCACTGCACACGCCGTTGCAGGAAGGCCCATGGCGCACGCTGCTATTGGTGTTCTTCGCCTCGGCGATTGTGATGCCGCACATGTACCACATGACCTTCACCGAAAACCTCAACCCGCGCTCGCTGGTCAGCGCCAGCTGGGGCTTGCCGCTGTTCCTGCTGTTGATGAGCCTGGCGGTGCCGCTGATCCTGTGGGCCGGCCTGAAACTTGGCGCCACCACCAATCCCGAATACTTCACGCTGGGCGTGGGTATTGCCGCCAACAGCAAATCCCTCGCATTGCTGGCCTATGTCGGCGGATTATCGGCCTCCAGCGGGCTGATCATCGTCAGTACCCTGGCGCTGTCGGGGATGGCGCTGAATCACCTGGTGCTGCCGCTCTACCAGCCGCCGGCCGAAGGCAATATCTACCGCTGGCTGAAATGGACCCGCCGGGCCCTGATCGTCGCGATCATCATGGCCGGCTATGGCTTCTACCTGTTGCTGGGTGCAGAACAGGACCTGGCCAACCTGGGCATCGTTGCCTTCGTTGCCACCTTGCAGTTCCTGCCGGGCGTGCTGTCGGTGCTGTACTGGCCGACCGCCAACCGCCGAGGCTTTATCGCCGGTTTGCTCGCCGGGATCCTGGTATGGACCGTGACCATGCTGCTGCCGCTGGTGGGCAACCTGCAGGGCTTCTACATCCCGCTGCTGAACATGATCTACGTGCTGGATGACACCAGTTGGCACATGGCGGCAATTGCCTCGCTGGCGGCCAACGTGCTGATGTTCACCCTGATCTCGCTGTTCACCAACGCCAGCCCCGAAGAAACCAGCGCTGCCGAAGCCTGCGCAGTGGACAACGTCCGTCGCCCGCAACGCCGCGAACTGCACGCCGCCTCACCCCAGGAATTCGCCACGCAACTGGCCAAGCCGCTGGGCGCCAAGGCCGCACAAAAGGAGGTCGAGCAGGCCCTGCGCGATCTCTACTTGCCGTTCGACGAGCGCCGGCCTTATGCCCTGCGCCGCCTTCGGGACCGTATCGAAGCCAACCTTTCCGGCCTGATGGGCCCGAGCGTGTCCCAGGACATGGTCGAGACCTTCCTGCCCTACAAGGCCGGCGGCGAAAACTACGTGACCGAAGACATCCACTTCATCGAGAGCCGGCTGGAGGATTACCACTCCCGCCTCACCGGCCTTGCCGCCGAACTCGACGCCCTGCGCCGCTATCACCGCCAGACGTTGCAGGAACTGCCGATGGGCGTCTGCTCCCTGGCCAAGGATCAAGAGATCCTGATGTGGAACAAGGCCATGGAAGAGCTCACCGGCATCGCCGCCCAACGTGTGGTGGGCTCGCGCCTGAACACCATTGGCGACCCGTGGAAAGAATTGCTCCAGGGCTTCATCAACCTGCCCGACGAACACTTGCACAAACAGCACCTGGCGCTGGATGGCCAGACCCGCTGGCTCAACCTGCACAAGGCCGCCATCGACGAGCCACTGGCGCCCGGCAACAGCGGCCTGGTGCTGCTGGTGGAAGACCTGACCGAAACCCAGATGCTCGAAGACAAGCTGGTGCACTCCGAGCGCCTGGCCAGCATCGGGCGCCTGGCCGCGGGTGTGGCCCATGAAATCGGCAATCCGATCACCGGTATCGCCTGCCTCGCGCAAAACCTGCGGGAAGAGCGCGAAGAAGACGGCGAAATCATCGAAATCAGCGGGCAGATTCTCGAGCAGACCAAGCGTGTTTCGCGCATCGTGCAGTCGCTGATGAGCTTTGCCCACGCGGGCGCCCATCAGAATCACGACGAAGCGGTGTGCCTGGCCGAAGTGGCCCAGGATGCCATTGGGCTGCTGGCCTTGAACCGGCGCAATTTCGAAGTACAGTTCTTCAACCTGTGCGACCCGGAACACTGGGTCGACGGTGATTCACAACGCCTGGCCCAAGTGCTGATCAACCTGCTGTCCAACGCCCGCGACGCATCGCCGGCCGGCAGCGCAGTACGGGTCAAGAGCGAGGCTTTCGAGCACACGGTCGATCTGATCGTCGAGGACGAAGGCAGCGGCATTCCACAGAACATCATGGATCGATTGTTCGAACCCTTCTTCACCACCAAGGATCCGGGTGAAGGTACCGGTCTGGGCCTTGCACTGGTCTATTCCATCGTTGAAGAGCATTATGGACAAATCACCATCGACAGCCCGGCTGACACCGAAAGCCAACGCGGCACCCGTATTCGGGTGACCTTGCCGCGTCATGTCGAAGCGACGTCCGCTGTGAACTGAGACCGTCGAGAGAGTTGAATCAATGCCGCACATTTTGATCGTCGAAGACGAAACCATTATCCGCTCTGCCTTGCGTCGCCTGCTTGAACGTAATCAGTACCAGGTCAGCGAAGCCGGCTCGGTGCAGGAAGCCCAAGAGCGTTTCAGCATTCCCACGTTCGACCTGATCGTCAGTGACCTGCGTTTGCCAGGCGCCCCCGGCACCGAGCTGATCAAGCTCGGCCAAGGCACTCCGGTGCTGATCATGACCAGCTACGCCAGCCTGCGCTCGGCCGTGGACTCCATGAAGATGGGCGCGGTGGACTACATCGCCAAGCCCTTCGACCACGACGAAATGCTCCAGGCCGTAGCGCGAATCCTGCGTGACCGTCAATCGGCCAGCAGCGCACCGGCTGAACGCCCGGCAGCGGGCAAGGCCGCCAATGGTTCTGAAAAACCCGGTATTGATAACAGTAACGGCGAAATCGGCATCATCGGCTCCTGCCCACCCATGCAGGACCTGTACAGCAAGATCCGCAAAGTGGCGCCAACCGACTCCAATGTACTGATCCAGGGCGAGTCCGGTACCGGTAAAGAACTGGTGGCCCGTGCCCTGCACAACCTGTCCAAGCGCGCCAAGGCACCGATGATCTCGGTGAACTGCGCGGCGATCCCCGAATCCCTGATCGAATCCGAATTGTTCGGCCATGAAAAAGGCGCCTTTACCGGCGCCAGTGCTGGCCGTGCGGGTTTGGTTGAAGCCGCCGACGGCGGCACGCTGTTCCTCGACGAGATTGGCGAGCTGCCGCTGGAAGCCCAGGCACGCTTGCTGCGGGTACTCCAGGAAGGCGAAATACGTCGCGTCGGTTCGGTACAGTCGCAAAAGGTCGACGTACGACTGATTGCGGCCACTCACCGTGACCTGAAGAGCCTGGCCAAGATTGGCCAGTTCCGTGAAGACCTTTATTACCGCCTGCACGTGATAGCTCTCAAACTGCCGGCCCTGCGTGAGCGCGGCGCCGACGTCAACGAAATCGCCACGGCCTTCCTGGCGCGCCAGAGTGCGCGCATCAACCGTACCGACCTGAAGTTTGCTGCCGATGCCGAGCAGGCGATTCGTCACTACTCCTGGCCGGGTAACGTGCGGGAGCTGGAAAACGCGGTAGAGCGTGCGGTGATTCTGTCGGAGAGCCCGGAAATTTCCGCCGAGCTGCTGGGGATCGATATCGAGCTCAGCGACCTGGATGATGATGACTTCATCGGTTTGCCACCGCAGCAAGGTGGCGGCAGTAACAACAGCCACGAGCCGACAGAAGATTTGTCACTGGAAGATTACTTCCAGCATTTCGTGCTGGAGCACCAGGACCACATGACCGAGACCGAACTGGCGCGCAAACTGGGCGTCAGCCGTAAATGCCTGTGGGAACGGCGCCAGCGCTTGGGTATCCCGCGGCGCAAGACCGGGGTTGCCAGCGAAAGCTGAGTGGGTTGCCCCCACAGGTAACACCCTCAGATGTGAAAAAACTGTTACCGCTGATTTTTCACGTAACAAAAGCCGGGGCTTACGGTAACGAAGCCCCGGCTTTTTTTCGCCTTCAACAAACCCGAAAACGCCCCGAACCCCTTATTTTGCTGGGCCTCGCAAAAGTTGGCACGCACCCTGCTATATGCTTAGTACAAAAACAATAACAAGCAAATGTACAAGACAATAAAAATAAGACGAATCGACTCACGCATAACAAAAACAACACGGCGGAGGCGCAGCTAACTGATTCTTTTGGAGAGGCGTTGCATTTGGGGCTTGCCCCGCAACCAGGCCGAGAACAACAAAAACTGCCCTAAGGCAGAGCCTGAACTGGTTGGATCGTAGATCAGCAACACAGCGACCAAAGCAATCCGTTTGCTCTTGGCTCCCGATTGGGAGTGTCATGAAGGTGA
The DNA here is from genome assembly GCF_054071215.1 of Pseudomonas sp. SDO5522_S412. NCBI lineage: Bacteria > Pseudomonadati > Pseudomonadota > Gammaproteobacteria > Pseudomonadales > Pseudomonadaceae > Pseudomonas > Pseudomonas sp. SDO5522_S412. The sequence continues at coordinate 24,652 of NZ_JBSVWQ010000001.1, forward strand.
AGCTTCATGGCGAGGGCGATCAACAAAAACAAGAAGCCCGAAACCAATAATAAAAATAGAGCACGCAACTACTTCTGGGGGAGCTTCGGCTCCCCTTGTAGTTTCCGCGATTTGGCACCTGCCACCCTTCTTTTAAGCTTCTGGCTCAAGCCTTGCAGCTAGTTCCTACACCATCCCCTGACTAAATGCTAGAATCCCGGCCCATCATGCGGTCATTCTTCGTTATGGCCGAACATTCCTTCAAACAGTGCATCCCATGCTGAAGAAGTTGTTCCAGTCATTCCGTTCTCCCTTGCGTCGTACGCAACACAAACGCAGCACGCCTGAAGTGCTCAATAGCAGCCAGCATTCGCTGCAACGCGCCCAGTTCAGCCGTTATGCGGTGAACATCGTCGAACGTTTGCAGAACGCCGGCTACCAGGCCTACCTGGTTGGCGGTTGCGTGCGCGACATGTTGCTCAATATCACTCCCAAGGATTTCGACGTCGCCACCAGCGCCACGCCGGAACAAGTGCGTGCCGAATTCCGCAATGCGCGGATCATCGGCCGGCGCTTCAAGTTGGTGCACATCCACTTTGGTCGCGAGATCATCGAGGTCGCGACCTTCCGCGCCAACCATCCGCAAAACGATGAAGAAGAAGACACTAACCAGTCTTCCCGCAACGAAAGCGGGCGCATCCTGCGGGACAACGTCTACGGCACCCTGGAAGAAGACGCGCAACGCCGCGACTTCACCATCAATGCCCTGTATTACGACCCGGTCAGCGAGCGCATTCTCGATTACGCCAATGGCGTACACGACATCCGCAACAACCTGCTGCGCCTGATCGGCGACCCGACGCAACGCTACCAGGAAGACCCGGTGCGCATGCTGCGGGCCGTGCGTTTCGCCGCCAAGCTGAACTTCGGCATCGAGAAGCACACGGCCGCGCCGATTCGCGACCTGGCGCCGATGCTGCGGGAAATCCCGTCGGCACGCCTGTTCGAAGAGGTGCTCAAGCTGTTCCTCTCCGGCTATGCTGCCGACACCTTCGAAATGCTGGTTGACCTGCAGTTGTTCGACCCACTGTTCCCGGCCAGCGCCGAAGCACTGGAGTACAACCCGACCTACACCCACACGCTGATCAGCGAAGCCTTGATCAACACCGACCTGCGCATCAAGCAGAACAAACCGGTAACCCCGGCGTTCCTGTTTGCCGCCCTGTTGTGGCCAGCGCTTCCAAAACGCGTCATGCGCTTGCAAGACCGTGGCATGCCGGCAATTCCGGCCATGCAGGAAGCCGCTCACGAGCTGATCGCCGAGCAATGCCAGCGCATCGCTATCCCGAAACGCTTCACCATGCCGATCCGCGAGATCTGGGACATGCAGGAGCGCCTGCCACGCCGCAGCGGCAAACGCGCCGATCTGCTGCTGGACAACCCGCGCTTCCGTGCCGGCTATGACTTCCTGCTGCTGCGCGAAAGCGCCGGCGAGCAGACCGACGGCCTGGGCGAATGGTGGACCGACTACCAGGACGCCAACGACAGCCAGCGCCGCGAGATGATCAAAGAGCTCAGCAGCAAAGGCGAAGCCACCGGCGATGGCCCGAAAAAACGTCGCCGCAGCAGTGGCAGCAAGCGCAAACGCAGCGCTGGCGATTCATCGAGCGCGTCGGGCGAGTAAGCACGTGGAACGTATCTACGTCGGCATGGGCAGCAACCTGGCTGCCCCTGAACAACAATTGCGCGACGCCATCGAGGCCCTCGCGCAATTGCCGGACACCACGCTGGCGGGCGTCTCCGCCTTCTATCAAAGTGATTCCCTGCTCCCGGGCCAGCCGCGCTATACCAATGCGGTCGCGGCCCTGGACAGCGCGCTTGCACCACTGGAACTGCTCGATGCGCTGCAAGCCATCGAGAATGACCAGGGCCGCGAGCGTCTTGAGCGTTGGGGCCCGCGCACCCTGGACCTGGATGTCCTGGTGTTTGGCGACCGACTGATCGATGAGCCGCGCCTGAAGGTGCCGCACTATCAAATGCACCTGCGGGCGTTCGTGCTTTACCCGCTGGCAGAACTGGCCCCGGCCAGCCTGCAACTGGCCGATGGCCGCCTGCTCGGCGACCTGCTGGATGCCTGCCCGTTTGTCGGCCTGGAACGCCTGCCTTCAAACCTGTAGGAGCGAGCTTGCTCGCGAAGAACCTGAGAACACCGATGGGCGCCAGGCTTCCCGCGTCATCATTGACGACCTTCGCGAGCAAGCTCGCTCCTGCATTTACTACGCATCATTTACTGCTGAATCGCATCAGTAACAGCGGTAACACCACCGCCGTAACAATGCGGTAACACATCCAATTGACTTCCAGAGTCCTCCTCACGACTATAGGCGTCCCGCTGCCGCCTACCCGGCGCTAAAGGGCGCAATCCAGGCCTTATAAGCACTGATCCTTAAGAAAGTGCGCCTGTATAAACGAAGACTCACGCGCGTTACTCGCTGTTTCCAAGCGCCTGAATGAGGACCCTTTTCATGCCAAACGTTACCCTGAGCACCTTGCAGAGCCTCAAGCTCAAAGGTGAAAAGATCACCATGCTGACCTGCTACGACGCCACTTTTGCCCAGGCCAGCAGCCAGGCAGGAGTTGAAGTGTTGCTGGTGGGGGACTCCCTGGGCATGGTTCTACAAGGGAATGACAGCACCCTGCCCGTCACCAATGATGAAATCGCTTACCACACGGCCTGCGTCAAGCGCGGCAACGAAGGCGCCTTCATCATTGCCGACCTGCCCTTCATGGCCGATGCCACCATCGAACAGACCCTGACCAACAGTGCTCAACTGATGCGTGCCGGTGCACACATGATCAAGGTTGAAGGTGCCGCCTGGCTCGCCGAGTCGATTCGTTTGCTGGCTGAACGCGGCGTACCGGTTTGCGCGCACATGGGCCTGACGCCACAGTCAGTGAATATCCTCGGCGGCTACAAGGTGCAAGGCCGCGGCGAAGCCCAGGCGCGCCAGATGCGGGCCGATGCCATCGCCCTTGAACAGGCCGGTGCGTGCATGATTCTGCTCGAATGCGTGCCAAGCGAGCTGGCAGCGGAAATCACCCAGGCCGTTAAAGTACCGGTGATCGGTATCGGCGCCGGTTCTGCCACAGACGGCCAGGTATTGGTACTGCATGACATGCTGGGCCTGTCCCTTACCGGCCGCGCACCCAAGTTCGTGAAGAACTTCATGGCGGGCCAGGACAGCATCCAATCAGCCCTCGCCGCCTATGTCAGCGAAGTCAAAGCCATCACCTTCCCGGGCGCCGAACACGGATTCTCCGCATGAACACCGTCAAGACCGTGCGCGAACTGCGCGCCGCCGTCACCCATGCCCGCAGCGCGGGCAAACGCATCGGCTTCGTGCCCACCATGGGCAACCTGCACAGCGGCCATGCCACGCTGGTCACCAAGGCTGCGCAACAAGCCGATTTCGTGGTGGCGAGCATTTTCGTCAACCCGCTGCAATTTGGCGCCGGCGAAGACCTGGACAAATACCCGCGCACCCTGGCGGCCGACCAGGAGAAGCTCTTGCAAGCCGGTTGCAACCTGCTGTTCGCCCCGACCGTCGACGAAATGTACCCCGACGGCATGGCCGGCCAGACTCGCGTCAGCGTGCCGCAACTGTCCGAAGGCCTGTGCGGCGCCAGCCGGCCCGGGCATTTTGAAGGCGTGGCCACGGTGGTCAGCAAGCTGTTCAACATGGTCCAGCCGGACCTGGCGATCTTTGGCCAGAAGGACTACCAGCAACTGGCGGTGATTCGCGCCATGGTCCATGACCTGAACATGCCGATCCAGATTATCGGCGAGCCGACCGTGCGCGCCGACGACGGCCTCGCGCTGTCGTCGCGCAATGGTTACCTCACCGACGAGCAGCGCGCGATCGCACCGATGCTGTACCGCAGCCTCAGCCAGATCGCCGCCGCCATTGAAGCGGGCGACCGCGACTTCGCCAAACTGCGCGCCGCACAGGTCCAGCAGATCGAAGCGGCAGGTTTTCGCATGGACTACCTGGAGGTTCGCCAGGGCCTGCACCTGCGTCCGGCCACCGCCGAAGACAAGGACCTGGTGATCCTGGTCGCCGCCTACCTGGGCGCCACCCGGCTGATCGACAACCTGCATCTGCACCTGAACTGACCCCGCCGCACACCCCGCCTGTTGCACTGCCTGATCGGCCGGTATAAAAAAGTACCGGCCACAGCGCAGACAAAGCCAAGACAGATCGACACGCTAGGTTTAATGTATTCGCCCTACGCTCTTCGTTGGCGTTGACCGGAGCCTGTCATCTTCACAAAGACAGGACATTCCCGGCTTTCAAGTGTCCTAAAAGCAGTCCCAGCAATAAAAAGGAAACCCGCAGCGATGGCGTACTACCGCACTCCTCATGACGTTACCGCTCTGCCCGCCTGGCAAGCGCTCAATCAACATCGCCAAGCCATGCAGGATTTCAGCATGCGCGAAGCCTTTAATGCCGATCCCCAGCGCTTTACCCAGTTCACCTTGAGCAGCTGCGGACTTTTCCTCGATTACTCGAAAAACCTGATCACCAGCGAAACCCGCGACCTGCTGGTAGGCCTGGCCAAGGAAGTCGACCTTCAGGGCGCGATCAAGTCGCTGTTCAACGGCGAGCCGGTCAACTCTTCCGAAGGCCGCCCGGCGCTGCACACCGCACTGCGTCGCCCGGTGGGTGACAAGCTGTCGGTCAACGGCGTGAACATCATGCCGGACGTGCACAAGGTGCTGAACCAGATCACTGACCTGGTCGGCCGCATCCACGACGGCCTGTGGCGTGGCTACACCGAGAAGCCAATCACCGACGTGGTGAACATCGGTATCGGTGGCTCGTTCCTCGGCCCGGAGCTGGTGTCTGAAGCGCTGTTGTCCTACGCCCACAAAGGCGTGCGCTGCCATTACCTGGCGAACATCGACGGCAGTGAGTTCCACGAGCTGACCATGAAGCTGCGCGCCGAGACCACGCTGTTCATCGTCTCGTCAAAATCCTTCAACACCCTCGAAACCCTGAAAAACGCCCAGGCCGCCCGCGCCTGGTACCTGGCCCAGGGTGGCTCGGAAGCCGAGCTGTATCGCCACTTCATCGCCGTATCGAGCAACAACGCGGCGGCCGTGGCCTTCGGTATCCGCGAAGAGAACATTTTCCCGATGTGGGACTGGGTGGGCGGTCGTTACTCGCTGTGGTCGGCCATCGGCCTGCCCATCGCGCTGGCCATCGGCATGTCCAACTTCAAGGAACTGCTGTCCGGCGCCTACACCATGGACCAGCATTTCCAGACCGCTCCATTCGAGGCGAACATGCCGGTGCTGCTCGGCCTGCTGGGCGTGTGGTACGGCAACTTCTGGGGCGCGCAGAGCCACGCAATCCTGCCGTACGATCACTACCTGCGTAACATCACCAAGCACCTGCAACAGCTGGACATGGAATCCAACGGCAAGAGCGTGCGCCAGGACGGTACGCCGGTTTCCACCGACACCGGCCCGGTTATCTGGGGCGGCGTAGGCTGCAACGGCCAGCATGCTTACCACCAGCTGCTGCACCAGGGCACCCAACTGATCCCGGCCGACTTCATCGTGCCGATCGTCAGCTTCAACCCGGTCTCCGACCACCATCAGTGGCTGTACGCCAACTGCCTGTCCCAGAGCCAGGCCCTGATGCTCGGCAAGACCCGCAGCGAAGCTGAAGCCGAGCTGCGCGACAAAGGCATGGACGAGGCCGAAGTGCAGAAGCTGGCACCGCACAAGGTGATCCCGGGCAACCGTCCGAGCAACACCATTGTGGTTGAACGCATCAGCCCTCGCCGTCTTGGTGCACTGGTGGCGATGTATGAGCATAAAGTGTTCGTGCAGAGCGTCATCTGGGGCATCAACGCGTTCGACCAGTGGGGCGTGGAGCTGGGCAAGGAGCTGGGCAAAGGCGTCTACAACCGCCTGACCGGCACCGAAGAACAGCCTGCGGACGATGCGTCCACCCAGGGGTTGATCAACTACTTCCGCGGCCGTCACCGCGGTTGATGGTATCAGCACTACAATGAGGGTCTGAACCTGCGGGAGCGGACCCTTGTAGGAGCTGGCTTGCCAGCGATGCAAACACCTCGGTGAAACTCAATACCGAGGTGATGCAATCGCTGGCAATCCAGCTCCTACGAGGGTCGCAAAGCTCCCCTCTTGTCGCAAAAAACAAGAATAAGGATCCCTCATGTTCGATATCAGCACGTTCCCCGCCGCCGATGCCGTCCGCCGGGCTGCGCAACTCAGTCAAGAGGACTACCAGCGCCTCTACCGCCAATCCGTCGAGCAACCCGATACGTTCTGGGCCGAACAGGCCAAGCGTTTTCTCGACTGGACCACGCCCTGGCAGACCGTCCAGAAATCCGACATCAAGACCGGCGCCGCGCAATGGTTTGCCGGAGGCCAACTGAACGTCAGTTACAACTGCATCGACCGTCACCTCGCGCAACGCGCTGATCAGCCGGCCTTCATCTGGGAGGGCGGTGATCCTGCGACGTCTTCCAAAATTACCTACCGCCAGCTCCACCAAAACGTCAGCCGCCTGGCCAACGTGCTGAAAAGCCGTGGCGTAAAGAAAGGCGACCGCGTGTGTATCTACATGCCGATGATTCCCGAGGCGGCCTACGCGATGCTGGCCTGTACGCGGATTGGTGCGGTGCATTCGGTGGTGTTTGGCGGATTCTCGCCGGACGCCCTGCGCGACCGCATTCTCGACGCCGATTGCCACACGGTGATCACCGCCGATGAAGGCGTGCGCGGCGGCAAGCCGGTGGCGCTGAAACAGAATGTCGACAAGGCTCTGGCCAGTTGCCCGGGTGTCAGCACGGTACTGGTGGTGCAGCGCACTGGCGCGGCAGTCAATTGGACTGAAGGGCGCGACCTCAAGTATCAACAGGCCCTGGATGCAGCCAGCGACGACTGCCCGCCCGAGCCGATGGATGCGGAAGACCCGCTGTTTATCCTCTACACCTCCGGCAGCACCGGCAAACCCAAAGGTGTGTTGCACACCACCGGCGGTTACCTGCTGCAGGCGGCGATGACCTTCAAGTACGTGCTCGATTACCGCGAAGGCGAAGTGTTCTGGTGCACCGCCGATGTCGGCTGGGTCACCGGCCACAGCTATATCGTGTACGGGCCACTGGCCAATGGTGCGACCTCGCTGATGTTCGAAGGCGTGCCGAGCTACCCGGACAGCTCGCGGTTCTGGCAGGTGATCGACAAACACAAGGTCAACATCTTCTACACAGCGCCGACCGCGTTACGCGCGCTGATGCGGGAAGGCCACGGCCCACTGGAAAACACTTCCCGCGCCAGCCTGCGCCTGCTGGGCAGTGTCGGCGAGCCAATCAACCCGGAAGCCTGGGACTGGTACTTCAATGCCGTGGGCGAACAACGCTGCCCGATTGTCGACACCTGGTGGCAGACCGAAACCGGCGGCATCATGCTCAGCCCGCTGGTCAGCGCCCAGCGGATCAAGCCCGGCTGCGCCACCCAGCCGATGTTTGGCGTGGTGCCGGTGCTGCTCGACGAGCAAGGCAAGGAAATCAGTGGCGCCGGCAGCGGCGTGCTGGCGATCAAATCCAGCTGGCCAGGGCAGATCCGCAGCGTGTACGGCGACCCGCAGCGGATGATCGACACCTATTTCAAACCCTACCCCGGCTACTACTTTACCGGCGACGGCGCGCGGCGCGACGAGGACGGTGACTACTGGATCACCGGCCGCATCGACGACGTGATCAACGTTTCCGGGCACCGCATCGGCACCGCCGAAGTCGAAAGCGCCCTGGTGCTGCATGATCAGGTCGCAGAAGCCGCGGTGGTCGGTTATCCACACGACGTAAAAGGCCAGGGCATCTATGCCTTCGTCACGCCCATGAATGGCGTCGAGCCCGACGACGCGCTGAAAAAGCACCTGTTGGACCTGGTCAGCAAGGAAATCGGCAGCTTCGCCAAGCCCGAGCTGATTCAATGGGCGCCGGCCTTGCCGAAAACCCGCTCAGGCAAGATCATGCGGCGGATCCTGCGCAAGATTGCCTGCAACGAGCTGGACAGCCTGGGGGATACGTCCACCCTCGCCGACCCGAGCGTGGTGGATGGCCTGATCGACAAGCGCCTCAACCGCTAGGAACCCATGGAATTCATTCGCAGCCGCATCGAAAACCAGCTGATGAGCCTGACCGGCTTGTCGCTGGGCCAACTCGACCTGGAGAACCCCAAGGGCGATCCGGGTCTCTTTGGGCCGAACTCGGTGAGCTGGAAGGTCCATGGCGACTTCAGCAGCATGTTGATCGGCGGCATCAGCGCGTTGATGTTGCAGGCATTGCACCCGCTGGCGTTGGCCGGCGTGTGGGACCACTCGAACTTTCGGCAGGACATGCTGGGGCGGTTACGACGCACCTCGCAGTTCATTTCCGGCACCACGTTTGGTTCGCGGCGTGACGCCGAATGGCTGATCGAGAAAGTGCGCACCATTCACCTGCAAGTGGTCGGCCATGCACCGGACGGCCGACCGTATGCCGCCAGTGATCCCGAGTTGCTGACCTGGGTGCATGTGGCGGAGGTCAGCAACTTTCTCGCGGCCCACCTGCGTTATCGCAACCCGGATTTATCTGCGAGGGATCAAGACCGGTACTACAGCGAAATCGCCCTGGTGGCCGAGCAATTGGGCGCGCGCCATGTGCCGCGTTCGCGCCAGGAAGTTTCCGATTACCTTGAGCGTATCCGCCCGCAACTGCTGTGTGACCAGCGCAGCCACGAAGTCCTGCGCCTGCTGCTCAATGCGCCGTCTCCCAGCACCCTGGCCAAGCCGTTTGGCTCGCTGATGATGCAGGCCGGTATCGACCTGCTGCCGGACTGGGCCAGCGACATGCTCGGGCAGAAGCAAAGCCCGATCCAGCGCCAGATGATTCGTGCCGGGGTCAGGCGCAGCGCGCCGTTGTTGCGCTGGGCCATGCGCAATGGTTCGGTGCAGCGGGCCCACAGGCGAATGGGCCTGCTGGAGCCATAACTGTTAAACTCCCGCGCCCCAATTACTCTGCAAGGCGCGCACTATGTCTTCCTTGAATCAGGCGCTGCGCGCCGCCCTCGATCATCGCCAGGACCTGCTCGCCGAGTTGCATGCACAAGGTACCGATTGCTATCGCCTGTTCCACGGCAGCCAGGAAGGCGCCGGCGGCCTGACGATCGACCGCTACGGCCCGCAACTGCTGGTGCAGAGTTTTCACCAGTCGCTGGAAAGCGACGACCTGTTGCACCTGCATCAAGCAATCAACCAGCACCTGGGGCTTGAACTGCTGCTGGTCTACAACGACCGCTCCCGGGGCAACTCGCGCATCGACCGTGAAGACACGGTGTACCGCGCCGAGCCCGCAGCCCTGGAAGACCTGGTCGGCCACGAATGGGGCCTCAATTACCGCGTGCGCGGCCGCCATGCCGGGCAAGACCCGCTGTTGTTCCTGGACCTGCGCAACACCCGTGGCTGGGTCAAGGCACACAGCGCCGGCAAAAGCGTGCTGAACCTGTTTGCCTACACCTGCGGCGTAGGCCTGAGTGCTGCTGCCGGTGGCGCTCGTGAGGTGTGCAACCTGGACTTTGCCGAGGGCAACCTGGCGGTCGGTCGCGAAAACGGTCAACTCAACCCGCAATTGCCGACGATGGAATTCATCCAGTCCGACTACTTCCCGGCAATCCGCCAGCTGGCCGGCCTGCCCATCAGCCAGCGTCGGGGGCAGAAGCTGCCGAGTTACCCGCGCCTGGAGCAGCGTCAATACGATCTGGTACTGCTCGACCCGCCCGCCTGGGCCAAGAGCGCCTTCGGCACCGTCGACCTGCTGCGCGACTACCAGAGCCTGCTCAAGCCGGCGCTGCTGGCCACGGCCGACAACGGCGTGCTGATCTGCTGCAACAACCTGGCGAAAGTCGGCATGGACGACTGGCGTGACCAGGTCCTGCGCTGCGCGGAAAAGGCCGGGCGCCCGGTGCGCGACTGGCAGGTCATGACACCCGGCGCAGACTTCCCGTCCCACGACCAGCAACCACCGCTGAAGACCCTGATCCTGCAACTGTAGGACTTGTCCCAAAAGGGTCAGGGCGCAGTAATAAAGGCCCGGCTCTTCGGAACCGTAAACCCGTGCCATACTCCAAGGCACTCTTGATTGACATAGATGGCGTCACATATGCCCAAAGGATTGATTCGCGCCGCTGGCGCCTTGCTGACCGCCCTTGCCCTGTACAGTTTGCTGGGCTTCCTGATTCTCCCCGGTATTGCCCTTCGCGTGGCCAACCAACAGTTGGCCAACTACGCCACGGTGCCGGCGCGTGTCGAGCGTATCGAGCTCAACCCGTTCAGCCTCGAACTGACCGTGTGGGGCCTGAATATCGGTGAGCCGGGCAAGGAGCAAGTGGCCTTTGAACGCCTCTATGCCAACCTGCAGATCGACAGCCTGTGGACCCGCGCCCTGCACCTGGCCGACGTACAACTCGACAAGCCCAAGACCGAGCTGCTGTTCGACAAATCCGGCCAGCTCAACCTGGCGCAGTTGTTCAAACTCCCGGCCAGCGAACCGACACCAACCGATCCGAACGCCAAGCCATTCCCGCTGCGCATCGATAACATCAAGCTGGCAGGCGGCTATGTGCACTTCCAGGATTTGCGCCCGAGCGAGCCGATCGAGTTTCTCTACGACAAACTCGATTTCGAGCTGAAAAACCTCAGCACGCTGCCCGATGACAACGCCGACATGACCCTGGTAGCAGCCGGCCCTGAAGGCGGCCAGATCGACTGGACCGGTAACTTCAGCCTGATCCCGATCGCCTCCGAGGGCAAACTCAAGGTTACCGACGGCAAGATGAAAGTCTGGTGGCCGTATGTGCGTGACGCGGTGCCGCTGGTTCTGGAAGACGGCATCCTCAACTTCAGCACCGACTACAAGCTGAGCCTGGCCAAGGAAACCGAGCTGAACCTGACCAACGTCGCCCTGAGTGTCGCGCCGTTTGCGATCAAGGCACCGGATGGCCGGCCGCTCGCGCGCCTGCAGAAGCTGGACGTCAGCGAAACCACCGTGGACCTGGCCAAACAGCAAGTGATCGTCGGCAAGATCCGCAGTAATAAACTCGAAACCTGGGCCGCCCTTGAAGCCGACGGCCAGCTGGACTGGCAGAAGCTGTTTGCCAGCCAACCGAGCAAACCTGCAACTGCACCCGCAGCCGAGCCAGCCACCGCACCCGCTACCGCCGACTCGCCAAAACCTGCACCGGCAGCGCCGAGCAAGCCTTGGCAAGTGCTGCTCAAGGACGTGCAACTGCGCGACTATCAAGTGCATCTGGCTGACCGCTCGGCCAAACCGGCAGTCGCCCTGGAAGTCGGGCCGCTGAACCTTGACCTGCAGGGTTTCGACAGCCTTAACCAGAGCCCTTTTACCCTCAAGCTCGATACCGGCGTAGGCAAACAAGGCAAGCTCGAGGCGACCGGCCAGGTCAACCTGAGCCCGGTCAGCGCCAAGCTGAAAGTGGACACCAAAGACATCGACCTGCGCGTCGCCCAGTCCTATATCAGCCCGTTTATCCGCCTGGAACTGCGTAGCGGCATGCTCGGCAGCAACCTCGACGTGAACCTGAAAAGCACCGACCCCCTGGCATTCCAGGTGACCGGCCGGGCCCAGGTCGACCAGTTGCACACCCTGGACACCATGAAGACCCGCGACTTCCTCAAGTGGCAGCGCCTGGTGCTGGAAGGCGTGAATTATCAACACGGCGACAGCCTGTCGATCGACAAGGTCAACCTGTTGCAGCCCTATGCGCGCTTCATGATCAACGATGACCGCACCACCAACATCGATGACCTGCTGATCCCGCAGCCGGCCAACAGCCCCGGCAAGTCCGCGGCGAAACCTGCGGCCAGCAAAGAAAAGCCTCTGGGCATTCATATTGGTCAAATTGCGATCAACGACGGCTCGGCCAACTTCGCCGACTTCAGCCTGACCCCGAACTTCGCCACGGCCATCCAGCAGCTCAACGGCCAGATCGGCACCATTGACAGTCGCCAGGCCAAACCGGCCAGCGTCGACGTCAAGGGCAAGGTTGACCGTTATGCACCGGTCACCATCAAGGGCAGCGTGAATCCGTTTGACCCGATGGCCGCACTGGATATCGCCACCAGCTTCAAACGCGTCGAACTGACCACCCTGACGCCATACTCGGGCAAGTTTGCCGGGTTCCGCATCCGCAAGGGTCGGCTCAACCTGGACCTGCATTACGTCATCACCAAGGGCCAGTTGAAGGCCGAAAACAAGGTGGTGGTCGAGCAACTGCAACTGGGTGAGAAGGTCGACAGCGCCGACGCCGTGGACCTGCCGATTCGCCTTGCGATAGCCCTGCTCAAGGACTCCGACGGCAAGATCTCGATCGAACTGCCGGTGACCGGCGACTTGAACAACCCGCAGTTCAGCGTCATGCCGATTGTCTGGCAGACCCTGCGCAACCTGGTAGTACGTGCGGCCACGGCGCCATTCAAGTTCATTGGCGGCCTGATCAGCGGTGGTGGTGCCCAAGACCTTGGCAACGTGTCGTTTGCCGCAGGCTCGAGCGAGCTGAGCAAGGATTCCCAGTCGGCCCTCGACAGCCTGGCCAAAGCCCTCAAGGAGCGCCCTGCGCTGCGCCTGGAGATCGAAGGCACCGCCGCTGCCAGCAGTGACGGCCCGCTTTTGGCCGCACAACGGCTGGAACGCGAATACCAGTACAACTACTACAAGATCCTCCAGCGCCGTGGCGACAAGGTGCCGGCCCAAGCGTCGCTGCTTGAAGTACCGGAAAAGGAAAAGGCGCCGCTGCTGGAAGGCATCTACCGCACCCGCCTGAAACAACAGCCTCCGGCCGAATGGAAAGACCTGAGCAATGACGAGCGCACCGCCAAGCTGCGGGACGGTGTAATCAAGTTCTGGAGCGGCAGTGACGTGTTGCTGCGCCAACTGGGCCAGGACCGCGCCAGCGCGATCAAGGACTACCTGGTAGACAAGGCGCAGCTGGAAGATGAGCGGGTTTACTTTATCGATGCAAACCTTGGGGAAGCAGAGAAAGATGGTCGGGTGGTAACACCGATGCATCTGGATGCCGAATAAACCGGCACCCGCTGAGTACCTGTGGCGAGGGGGCTTGTCCCCCGTTGGGCTGCGTAGCGGCCCCAATGAGGGCGTCGCGGTCATTCAGGCGGATCACCGTCGTCATACCAAGGGGCCGCTACGCAGCCCAACGGGGGCAAGCTCCCTCGCCACAAGAGCCACGCTGACCTCCCCACTTTTCTACCCACAATAGAACAGGCCCCGACACAAGTGCCGGGGCCTGTAATGACCACATCCGTGTGGTCGGTCGCATGAACCTGTGAGGTGCATTGAGCGGATATCTAACTCGCTCGTGGCCGCCTCCGCCTAGCTCAGGCGATTCGTTAAGCGTTACTCTGCTTTCAGGCCGTCGGCCGATACAGCTTTAACGCCTTTGATTTTCTTGGTGATGTTCACCGCGGTGGTTTTCTGCGCTTCAGTCACTGCGACGGTCGACGACAGGGAAACTACACCTTTGTTGGTTTCGACTTTGATGTCGGTGCCAGGAATACCTTTCTCGGTTACCAGGTCAGCTTTCACTTTGGTGGTGATCCAAGTGTCCGAGGTGGACTCTTTGGCACCAGCAGCTGCGCTTTTGGTTTTGTCGACGTTATCAGCCTTGGTAGCGCCGCCAGCCATCAGGCCGTCAGCCGAAACTGCGGTTACGCCTTTGATTTTCTTGGTGATCGCTACAGCAGTAGCTTTCTGAGCGTCGGAGATAGCAACTGTCGAGGACAGGGAAACCACACCGTTGTTGGTCTCAACCTTGATGTCCGAACCTGGAATGCCTTTCTCGGTCAGCAGGTCGGATTTAACTTTGGTGGTGATCCAGGTATCCGAGGTAGCCTCTTTAGCCTTGGTGACTTCACCGGCCGCCAGCGTCATAGGGGCTTGGGAAGTCTGAGCAAAGGCTACGTTAGCACCCATGGCCAGGGTCAGAGCGGTAGCAGTAGCGAGAGCGAACTTCTTCATACGAGTAACTCCTGTTTTATTAAAAGTCTGCAGTACGTAAACCTTGATGCTGCAGCGTTAACAGGGATATTGCAGGCAGTGTGCCAACTCGAGTCGACCGATTAAATGCTTATAAAACAACACGTTATGAAAACAGGTGATTTTCGGAATCGTGCAACTTGCATGAAGGCGAACGTGCCTGCATGCAAGTTGCGGTTTTTGGGGTATGGCTAAACGCCTGATTTCGCGACAGTTTCCCGCAGGCATAAAAAAAGGACTCCGAAGAGTCCTTTTTCAGCTTGCAGCGACGGGGTGATTAAACGCCCGAAGCCTTGGCTGCTGCTACGTCCTTGATGGACAGCTTGATACGGCCGCGGTTGTCCACGTCCAGTACCAGCACTTCCACTTCCTGGCCTTCTTTCAGGATGTCGGTCACTTTCTCAACGCGAGCATCGCTCAGCATGGAGATGTGAACCAGACCGTCCTTGCCCGGCAGGATGTTGACGAATGCGCCGAAGTCGACGATGCGCTCAACCTTACCGACGTAGATCTTGCCGATCTCGGCTTCAGCAGTGATACCCAGGACGCGCTGACGTGCCGCTTCAGCCGCTTCCTTGGTTTCGCCGAAGATCTTGATCGAGCCGTCGTCTTCGATGTCGATCGAAGCCTTGGTCTCTTCACAGATCGCACGAATGGTCGCGCCGCCTTTACCGATAACATCACGGATTTTGTCGGTGTCGATTTTCATCGCGATCATGGTCGGAGCATTTTCCGACAGTTCGGTACGGGACTGGCCAATGATCTGGTTCATCTGACCGAGGATGTTCAGGCGCGCTTCCAGGGCTTGGCCCAGAGCGATTTCCATGATTTCTTCGGTGATGCCCTTGATCTTGATGTCCATCTGCAGCGCGGTAACACCTTTGGCGGTACCGGCTACTTTGAAGTCCATGTCGCCCAGGTGGTCTTCGTCGCCCAGGATGTCGGTCAGGATGGCGAACTTCTCGCCTTCTTTAACCAGGCCCATGGCGATACCGGCAACCGGTGCCTTCATCGGAACGCCGGCATCCATCAGAGCCAGGGAAGCGCCGCAGACCGAAGCCATGGAGCTGGAACCGTTGGACTCGGTGATTTCCGACACAACGCGAATGGTGTACGGGAACACGTCGGCGGCAGGCAACATGGCTGCAATCGAACGACGGGCCAGACGGCCGTGACCGATTTCGCGACGACCAGCGCCACCCATGCGACCACACTCACCTACCGAGAACGGAGGGAAGTTGTAGTGCAGCATGAACGGGTCTTTTTTCTCGCCTTCCAGGGTGTCCAGCAGCTGTGCGTCACGGGCAGTACCCAGTGTTGCAACAACCAGGGCCTGGGTTTCGCCACGGGTGAACAGGGCCGAACCGTGGGTTTTTGGCAGAACGCCGACTTCGATGTTCAGCGGACGTACGGTGCGGGTGTCGCGGCCGTCGATACGTGGCTTGCCGTTAACGATGTTTTCGCGAACGGTGCGGTATTCGATTTCGCCGAAGGCTGCTTTGACTTCGCTGGAAGAAGGCTGGCCTTCTTCACCGGAAAGCTTGGCAACAACCTGGTCCTTCAGTTCACCCAGGCGAGCGTAACGGTCGGCCTTGATGGTGATGGTGTAGGCGTCAGAGATAGCGGTGCCGAACTCGGAGCGGATAGCGCCCAGCAGTGCGGTAGCTTCTGGCTGAGGAGCCCAGGTCCAGGTTGGCTTGGCAGCTTCAGCGGCCAGTTCCTTGACAGCGTTGATCACAACCTGGAACTCGTCGTGAGCAAACAGTACAGCGCCCAGCATCTGGTCTTCGGTCAGCTCTTTGGCTTCCGATTCAACCATCAACACGGCTTCCGAAGTACCGGCAACGACCATGTCCAGGCTCGAAGCTTTCTGTTGTTCGTAAGTCGGGTTCAGCAGGTAGCCGGTGCTTTCGTGGAATGCAACACGGGCAGCGCCGATCGGGCCATCGAAAGGAATACCGGAGATGGCCAGGGCCGCCGAGGTACCGATCATCGCAGCGATGTCCGGATCGGTCTTCTTGCTGGTGGAAACGACGGTGCAGACAACCTGCACTTCGTTCATAAAGCCTTCTGGGAACAGCGGACGGATCGGACGGTCGATCAGTCGGGAAGTCAGGGTTTCTTTCTCGGAAGGACGGCCTTCACGCTTGAAGAAACCACCAGGGATCTTACCTGCAGCGTAAGTCTTTTCCTGGTAGTGAACGGAAAGAGGGAAGAAGCCTTTGCTTGGGTCAGCGGTCTTGGCGCCTACAACGGTCACCAATACGGTGACGTCGTCGTCAACGGTAACCAGCACTGCGCCGGAGGCTTGACGGGCGATACGGCCTGTCTCGAGGGTAACGGTCGACTGACCGAACTGGAATTTTTTGATAACCGGGTTCACGGTGTCCTACCTTCTTTGTGGCTCTTGGGGAACTTGTCTTCTTGCGAAATTCTTGGGCAATGTCGGGAATCGGCCCAACGCCTGTCCAGGGTAAAACGTGTATCCAGATAAAACTTGAGGCTGGAAGCCTGCCATGGGCCAGCGGGAAACCCACTGACACACGACAGCCAACCAACCTCTAGCGCAATCGCTTATTAGCGACGCAGACCCAGGCGACCGATCAGAGTCTGATAACGACCCAGATCCTTGCCTTTCAGGTAGTCCAGCAGCTTACGGCGCTGGTTTACCATGCGGATCAGACCACGACGGGAGTGGTGATCTTTACCGTTGGCCTTGAAGTGACCTTGCAGCTTGTTGATGTTGTGGGTCAGCAGTGCAACTTGCACTTCTGGCGAACCAGTGTCACCAACAGCTTGCTGATAGTCAGCAACGATTTGTGCTTTTTCTTGAACGTCGAGAGCCATGAGGCAATCCTTTTTTCAGGAAACCACCCAAAGGGCAGTTTCAACAGGCCAGGGACAAATCCCTGTATCTAAAAATGAGTAGTGACCATGCCTGCTAACAGCCACCCTCGTTCCAGTTTGAGTAAAAGCTACTGCGCTTTTACCACAAACTGGTTTCGGTCATTCTGACCGAATCAGTCGACGCGGCGCGATGCGCCCGTCTTCGCTCACTTCACCGATACCGATAAAGCGACCGTTGTGATCTTGTACCCGTACCATGCCGAACTTCGGGGCATCCGGTGCACGTACCGGCTGGCCGTTAAGCCAGTAGAACGCGCTGTGCTCCGAGAAGTGCAGCAATGGCCAATCCAGCAAACCGCTGTCCGATGGCATCAGGAAGCGATCAACCGCTTCGTTGCCGCCTTCGGCATGTACCGCTTCCAGCTCTTCCAGCGTGACCGTCTGGGCCAGGGTGAAAGGGCCTGCCTGGGTGCGTCGCAGTTCTGCAACGTATGCGCCACAGCCTAGTTGCTCACCGATATCTTCCACGAGGGTACGGATATAGGTGCCTTTGCTGCAGTCCACCGCCAACCGGGCGGTGTCGCCTTCAGCGGCGAGCAATTCCAAGCGCGCAATAGTAACAGAACGCGGTTCGCGCTCCACCACTTCCCCTGCACGTGCCAGCTTGTATAGAGGCTGGCCATCACGCTTGAGAGCCGAGTACATCGGCGGTATCTGACTGATTTGCCCACGAAAAGCAGGTAAGGCAGCTTCGATATCAGCACGACCAACGGTCACCTCGCGAACCTGCAAAACATCACCTTCGGCGTCTGCCGTGGTGGTGGTCTTGCCCAGTTGCATCAGGGTCTCGTAGCCCTTGTCGGAATCGAGCAGGTATTGCGAAAACTTGGTGGCCTCGCCGAAGCACAACGGCAACACGCCGGTGGCCAAGGGGTCGAGGCTGCCGGTGTGCCCTGCCTTCTCGGCATTGAGCAGCCAGCGAACCTTCTGCAACGCCGCATTGGAGGTAAAACCAATGGGCTTGTCGAGCAGAATGATGCCGCTGACATTACGACGGATACGTTTGACCTGAGCCACCGATTACTCCTTGGCGTCTTCAGGCGTGGCGGATTCCGGGTGCTGATTGTCTTCAGCCACGGCCCGCTCGATCAGTGCCGACAGGTGCGCGCCACGCACGACGCTTTCGTCGTAGTGGAAGTGCAACTGAGGAACGCTGCGCAGCTTCATTTCACGGGCCAACTGCATACGCAGGAAACCTGCGGCGGAGTTGAGCACCTTGACGCTTTGCGCGATTTCTTCGCTGTTGTCCTGGCCCATCACGGTGATGAAGATCTTGGCGTGACCAACGTCACGGCTGACTTCAACGGCGGTGATGGTGACCAGGCCAACACGTGGGTCTTTTACTTCACGACGGATCAGCTGTGCCAGCTCACGCTGCATCTGATCGCCGATACGTTGGGTACGGCTGTATTCTTTTGCCATGTCTTGTTACCTGTTGCTGCCACACGGTGAAACCCGTGGGGTCTGAAAGCGGCAAACGCCCGGCCTGACAAAAGCCAGACCGGGCGTTGCGTTTAGAGTCCGGACACAGCGCCAGGCATTTGCATGCCCGGGCGCTGCGTGGCCCTTGAAGTACGCGAGTTAGAGGCTGCGAGCAACCTGGACCTTCTCGTAGACTTCGATCTTGTCACCCGCCTTGACGTCGTTGTAGCTCTTGACGCCAATACCGCATTCCATGCCGGCACGTACTTCGGAAGCGTCATCCTTGAAGCGGCGCAGGGATTCCAGCTCGCCTTCGAAGATAACGATGTCTTCACGCAGTACACGGATTGGACGGTTACGGTGCACAACACCTTCGATAACCATGCAACCGGCGATCGCGCCGAATTTCGGCGAGCGGAACACGTCACGCACCTCGGCCACACCCAGGATGTTCTCCCGGACGTCGCTGCCAAGCATGCCGGTGAGGGCTTTCTTGACGTCTTCGATGATGTCGTAGATGACGTTGTAGTAACGCATGTCCAGGCCTTCCTGCTCGACGATCTTCCGTGCGCCAGCATCGGCACGCACGTTGAAGCCGAACAGTACAGCGTTGGAAGCCAGTGCCAGGTTGGCGTCGGATTCGGTGATACCACCGACGCCGCCACCGACAACACGCACTTGCACTTCGTCGTTACCCAGGCCGTTCAAGGCGCCGTTCAACGCTTCGAGGGAACCACGAACGTCAGATTTGAGGACGATGTTAAGCGTCTTCTTCTCTGCCTGGCCCATGTTCTCGAAGATGTTTTCCAGCTTGCCGGCGTGAGCACGGGCCAGCTTGACTTCGCGGAACTTGCCTTGACGGAACAGAGCCACTTCACGGGCTTTCTTCTCGTCCGACAGCACGCTCATCTCGTCGCCAGCGTCCGGGGTACCGTCCAGGCCGAGGATCTCGACAGGGATGGAAGGACCGGCTTCCTTGATTGGCTTGCCGTTCTCGTCGAGCATGGCACGTACACGGCCATAGTTCGAACCGACCAGTACCATGTCGCCTTGGCGCAGGGTACCGTCTTGAACCAGAACGGTTGCAACCGGGCCACGACCCTTGTCGAGACGCGATTCGACCACAACACCACGACCCGGGGCCGATGGAGTTGCTTTCAGTTCAAGAACTTCGGCTTGCAGCAGGACAGCTTCAAGCAGTTCGTCTACACCGGTACCGACTTTTGCCGAAACCGAAACGAATGGCGTATCACCGCCCCACTCTTCGGAAGTCACGCCGTGAACCGACAGTTCGCTACGGATGCGATCGAGATCGGCGCCCGGCTTGTCGATTTTGTTCACTGCAACAACCAGAGGAACGCCAGCGGCTTTAGCGTGCTGGACAGCTTCAATGGTCTGCGGCATTACGCCGTCGTCCGCTGCAACTACCAGGATCACGATGTCAGTCGCCTTGGCACCACGGGCACGCATGGCGGTAAACGCGGCGTGACCAGGGGTGTCGAGGAAGGTGACCATGCCGCGTTCGGTTTCAACGTGGTATGCACCGATGTGCTGGGTGATGCCGCCGGCTTCGCCTGCAGCTACCTTGGCACGACGGATATAGTCGAGCAGCGAGGTCTTACCATGGTCAACGTGGCCCATTACGGTCACGACTGGCGCACGGGAGAACGTCTCGCCTTCAAACTTCAGGGACTCGGCCAGGGAATCTTCCAGGGCGGTGTCGCTGACCAGGGTCACTTTGTGGCCCAGCTCTTCAGCAACCAGTTGGGCAGTTTCCTGGTCCAGTACCTGGTTGATGGTCGCTGGGGTACCCAGTTTGAACATGAACTTGATGATTTCAGCAGCCTTGACCGACATCTGATTGGCGAGGTCGCCAACAGTGATGGTCTCGCCGATCTGCACATCACGCACGACAGGGCCGGTTGGGCTCTGGAAACCGTGGGCGTTGCGCTTCTTCAGCTTGGCCTTGCCGCGACCACCGCGACGGAAGCTGTCGCTTTCTTCGTCGGTAGTACGTGGGGCAACACGTGGCGCTGGCGCCTTCTCTTTGACCGAAGCACGATGTGGAGCGTTTTTGCGCTCACCATCGCCACTGCCACGACGATTGTTATCGTCGGCACGTGGTTTGTCCGGACGACGAGGTTCTTCGCGTTTGCGAGCGTCGGCTGCAGGAGCTGGCGCGGCGGCAACCGGAGCGGCCTCACGAACAGCTTCAACAGGCGCGCTAGGCGCGGCAACGGCCTCAGTGTTAGCAGGTTGCGCAGCAGCAGGCTGGCGACGCGCTTCTTCTTCGGCGCGACGCTTGGCTTCTTCTTCAGCCTTCTGACGAGCAGCATTTTCTACTGCGCGACGTTCTTCCAGTTCGCGTTTGCGCTCGGCTTCGATTTCTTCCGGGCTGCGCTGTACGAAGACTTTCTTCTTGCGTACTTCAACGCTGATGCTCTTGCTGCCAGCAACACGCAGGGTGCTGGTGGTTTTGCGCTGCAATGTAATCTTGCGCGGTTCTTCCACTTTCGCCTTGTGGCTGCTCTTCAAGTGAGTCAGCAAAGACTGCTTCTCACTATCGCTCACACCTTCATCGGCGGCGGTGTGCGGCAGACCTGCCTCACGCATCTGCTGCAACAGGCGCTCTACCGGTGTTTTGACCTCATCGGCCAGTTGTTTCACCGTGACTTGCGTCATGCACTTCTCTCCTCAGGCCGCGCCTAATTACTCGAACCAATGGGCTCGGGCGGCCATGATCAACTTGCCGGCACGATCATCGTCAATGCCGTCGATGTCGAGCAGGTCGTCAATAGACTGCTCGGCCAGGTCTTCGCGGGTAATTACGCCGCGCACCGCCAGTTCCATCGCCAAATCCTTGTCCATACCCTCAAGCGAGAGCAGGTCTTCGGCCGGATGGGCGTCTGCCAGCTTTTCCTCAGTAGCGATGGCTTTAGTCAACAAACGATCCTTGGCCCGAGCGCGAAGCTCGTTGACGGTGTCTTCGTCAAAGCCGTCGATGTTGAGCATTTCTTCCAACGGTACGTAGGCAATCTCTTCCAGGCTGGTGAAGCCTTCATCTACCAGCACCTGTGCCAGGTCTTCGTCGACTTCCAGCTCGTCGATGAAGTTGCGCAGGATGTCACCGGTTTCTGCTTGCTGCTTAGCCTGGATGTCCGATTCGGTCATCACGTTCAGGGTCCAGCCGGTCAACTGGCTGGCCAAACGTACGTTCTGACCACCGCGACCGATGGCCTGAGCCAGATTGTCTGCGCCAACGGCGATGTCCATTGCATGGGCATCCTCGTCAACGATAATTGCCGCCACTTCAGCAGGCGACATTGCGTTGATCACGAACTGCGCAGGGTTATCGTCCCACAGGACGATGTCCACACGCTCACCGCCCAATTCGCCCGACACTGCCTGGACGCGCGAACCGCGCATACCAATGCAAGCGCCTTGCGGGTCGATGCGTTTGTCCTTGGAGCGGACCGCGATCTTGGCGCGTGAACCCGGATCGCGGGACGCAGCCATGACTTCGATCAGGCCTTCGGCAATTTCCGGCACTTCGATGCGGAACAGCTCGATCAGCATTTCCGGCGCGGTACGCGACAGGATCAACTGAGGGCCGCGGTTCTCGGTGCGGATTTCCTTGAGCAGCGCACGCAAGCGCACGCCAACCCGGAAAGTTTCGCGGGAAATGATGTCTTCGCGGGCCAGCAACGCTTCAGCGTTGTTACCCAGGTCGACGATCACGTTGTCGCGGGTGACTTTTTTCACGGTGCCGGAGATGATTTCCCCCAGGCGCTCGCGGTAAGCGTCAACGACTTGAGCGCGCTCGGCTTCGCGGACCTTCTGCACGATGACTTGCTTGGCAGTCTGTGCAGCGATGCGGCCGAACTCGATGGATTCGATCTTTTCTTCGACGACATCACCGACCTGGGCGCCCGGATGCGTTTCAGCAACCTTGCTTGGCCAGGTTTCGATGGCCGGATCATCAAGATCGGCTTCTTCGACGACCGTCCAGCGACGGAAAGTCTCGTAGGCACCGGTGTGGCGGTTGATTTCCACACGCAGATCAACTTCGTCTTCAAAACGCTTTTTGGTAGCAGTGGCCAGGGCCAGCTCCAGCGCTTCAAAAATCACGTTTGCCGGTACGCCCTTTTCATTGGATACCGACTCAACAACCAGCAGTACTTCTTTGCTCATCGTACGCCTCGCCTTTCGCAAGCCATTGGATCCGCGGGATCCGCGTCTCAGTCAAAACTGGGAATAATGTTGGCCTTGTCGATCATATCGATCGGCAACAGGAACTCATGGTCTTCTACCTGCACCACGACGTCCTGCTCTTCTACACCGCGCAGAAGGCCCTGAAAGTTGCGTCGCCCTTCAAAGGGAGAGCGCAGCTTGATCTTCACTTGTTCACCGGCAAATTTTGCAAACTGATCAATAGTGAACAGTGGGCGTTCCATGCCAGGCGAGGAAACTTCGAGGGTGTATTCAACGGAGATCGGATCTTCAACATCCAGGACACCGCTGATCTGACGGCTGACAATGGCACAATCGTCCACCAGCACGCCGCCCTCTTTATCGATATAAACGCGCAACATTGAGTGGCGACCTTGAGCCGAAAACTCAATACCCCAGCATTCATAGCCTAGGGCCACGACCACCGGGGCCAACAAGGCCTGCAACTCTTCTAGCTTGCTCGACACCTGAACCCCCTCGTGCATGTATGTGCATGCTGTGCAAAATAAAAAAATGGGCGAAACGCCCATCCTTGAAACGCCGTCGAACAGCGGCGTTGAAAGTGTCCAGCTAACAAAAAGCCCCTTAAAAGGGGCTCCGCTAAAACTGGTTGCGGGGGCCGGATTTGAACCGACGACCTTCGGGTTATGAGCCCGACGAGCTACCAGACTGCTCCACCCCGCGACAAAGCTGGGGCGGAAGTATACGACCGATCCCTTACAGGGTCAATGTAACCTTCCACCTACAAGAAAGCCCGCAACAGCGGGCTCTCCTGATAATTGGTACCGAGAAGGGGACTCGAACCCCTACACCCTATGGGCACAACCACCTCAAGGTTGCGTGTCTACCAATTCCACCACCTCGGCAATACAGCTTTTACAATCTTCTTACTTCTGCTCTTGAGCTGGAGGTACGTCAGTCGCTGGAGTAGCCGACTTTTGCTCTTGAAGCACCGGGACATCATCAGAAGCCGGTTTTGCTTTTGGTACTTCCAACACTGCTGGGTTTGGGAGACCTACTTGAGTCAGCACATGAGCTTTCTCTTTAGCAAAGTAACCTAACCCCAAGCTGGTTATGAAGAAACCGGCGGCAAGTATAGCAGTAAACTTACTAAGAAAGGTAGAGGAACCTTGGCTTCCGAACACAGTATTTGAAGCACCTGCCCCGAAAGACGCACCAGCGTCCGCACCTTTACCCTGCTGCAGCAAAACCAGAGCAACTACGCCCAGTGCACCCAGCAGATGAAAAACAACGATGACTGTTTCCAGCATTTTTTCAGTTTCCCGCGGCGCGACAAATCGCACCGAACTCATCTGCATTCAGGGAAGCTCCACCAATGAGCCCCCCATCGATATCCGGCATGCCGAACAGTTCGACCGCATTGGCCGCCTTCACGCTGCCGCCGTATAGAAGCCGCACACCTCGTGCGACCTCAGAATTCTCTGCCGCCAACTGCGCGCGGATGGCTGCGTGCACATCCTGCGCCTGTTGCGGCGAAGCAGTCAGCCCGGTGCCAATGGCCCAGACCGGCTCGTAAGCAATTACTGCATTTGCAAAGGCACCGACTCCCAGCTCCTCGATGATGCTGCCCAGCTGACGCCCGACAACCTCAAGAGTTTTACCGGACTCACGCTGCTCAAGGGTCTCCCCTATGCACAACACCGGAACCAAGCCGCAAGCCTGTGCCGCCGCGAATTTGCGATTGAGTGTCCCATCACGCTCGCCCATGATCTGGCGGCGCTCGGAGTGCCCAACAAGCACCAGGGAACAACCCGCATCAACCAGCTGACTCGGTGCAATCTCACCGGTCAACGCACCTTGCATGGATTCCACCGCAGAGTTCTGCGCACCGACCTGGATCGACTTGCCTTTCAAGCCATCAATCACTTGATTGATATACAAGCAAGGCGGGAATACCGCGACATCAACACCGCCAGGCAAGGCCAAATGACGAAGGCCATTGATCAGCTCAGCGACACTGGCGCGGGTACCGTGCATCTTCCAGTTACCAGCTACCATAGTGCGACGCATGCTGTACCTCGTCGGTCAAAGTGGGCGCAGATGTTACCCAACCACATCATCACTGGCAAGCCGAATTCAGGCGCAAACTTCAGTTACCAGTTTTGCCAGCTCTTCGGCATAGCCGCGAACCTGTGTTTCGTCCTCGCCCTCGACCATTACACGCACCAAAGGCTCGGTACCCGACTTGCGCAGCAAGACCCGGCCACGCCCCGCCATGGCGGCAGTCACGCGCTCACTGGCCTCTTTGACAGCTGGATGCTCGATAGGGTTGTCACCGCCTGCAAAGCGCACGTTGAGCAGCACTTGCGGGCACTTGCGCAACGCCTGCCGCGCCTGGGCCAGGCTTTCTTCACGGCGACGCAGCGCCAGCAGCACCTGCAGCGCCGCAATGATCGCATCCCCGGTAGTCGTGTGCTGGAAGCAGACGATATGACCGGAATTTTCGCCACCCACCTGCCAATTACGCTCCAGCAGGTCGGCAATCACGTAGCGGTCACCGACATTGGCGCGCACAAACGGGATCCCCAGATCTGCCAGGGCCAGCTCCAGGCCAAGATTGCTCATCAAGGTACCGACGACGCCGCCTTGCAGCTTGTCACGCTCATGCAGGTCACGGGCGATGATGAACAACAGGTCGTCGCCATCGACGATCGCGCCAGTGTGGTCGACCATCAATACGCGGTCGCCATCACCATCGAACGCGATGCCCAAGTCGGCATGCTCAGCCAGGACAGCCGCCTGCAACTGCCCCATGTGGGTTGAGCCGCAGTTGGCGTTGATGTTCAGGCCGTTCGGCTGCGCCGACAGTACAGTAACGTCTGCGCCAAGCTCCTTGAACACACTCGGTGCGACTTTGTACGTCGCGCCGTGGGCGCAGTCGATGACGACCTTCAACCCGGCAAAATTGGTGCTGCTAGGCACGCTGCTTTTGCAGAATTCGATGTAACGGCCGGAAGCGTCGTTAATCCGCGATACCTTGCCCAGCTTGCTCGATTCGACGACGGTCATCGGCGCATCCAGCAACTCTTCGATCATGTGCTCGATCTCATCCGGCAGCTTGGTGCCCTGGCCCGAGAAGAACTTGATGCCATTGTCATCGTGGGGATTGTGCGAAGCGCTGATCACGATACCGGCTTCAGCATGAAAGGTACGCGTCAGGTAAGCGATCGCCGGCGTAGGCATCGGCCCCAACAGCATCACATCAGCGCCGGCAGCAGACAGACCTGCCTCCAGCGCAGACTCAAACATATAACCCGAGATACGCGTGTCCTTACCCACCAGGATACGGCAGGCCCCCATGCTGCGGAACGCCATGCCGGCGGCCCAGCCCAGCTTGAGCATGAAATCGGGAGTAATCGGGAATTCGCCGACCCGACCGCGAATGCCATCGGTGCCAAAATACTTTTTAGTCATAAGTGCTCCATCATTCTTATTCGGCTGATTCAACCGCTGCGATCATCCGCACTACATCTATCGTCTCGGCCACGTCATGCACGCGCAAGATGCGCGCACCCTTGACCACGGCAAGTGCCGCAAGTGCCAGGCCGCCATGCAGCCGCTCACCCACGGGACGATTCAACGCCAGACCTATCATGCTCTTGCGCGAAACCCCGACCAACAAGGGGCGACCAAGGGCATGCAGGGATTCCATATGCTTGAACAGGCTTAAATTGTGCTGCAAGGTCTTGGCAAAGCCAAATCCCGGGTCGAGGATTATCCGCTCGGGAGCAATCCCCACCGCCGCGCATTGAGCCATGCGCTCGGCAAGGAAGCCTTTCACTTCACCGACCAGATTGTCGTAATGCGGGTCGTCCTGCATCGTGCCCGGCTCGCCAAGCATATGCATCAGGCAAACCGGCAGCCCCGTCGCGGCGGCCGCATCCAGAGCGCCATCGCGCTGCAAAGAGCGCACATCGTTGATCAACCCTGCACCCAGCCGCGCAGTTTCGCGCATAACGGCAGGGGTCGAGGTGTCGACAGAGATGATGACGTCCAGCTCTTGATGGATGCGCTCGACAATCGGAGCAACCCGTTCCAGTTCCTCCAGGGGAGAAACTGCGCGCGCGCCGGGCCGGGTTGATTCGCCACCGACGTCAATCAGAGTCGCACCGGCAGCCACCATCGCTTCCGCATGGCGCAACGCAGCATCAAGCTGACTGAAGCGACCACCATCGGAAAAGGAATCAGGGGTTACATTAAGAATGCCCATAACGTGTGTATGGGCCAAATCAAGAACCCGGCTGCCGCAAGGCAACCGGGTCGAGGACAACGCAGAAGTCATTTCAAACCTTAATGGTCAGCAGCCGGGCCGCCGATCGGGGCTTCAGGGCGTTCGTTCTGTACCACTGGCGGCGTGCCGGAAGTACCCGAACCACCTTCCCAATCGCGAGGCTCGCGAGGCGTACGACCAGCCATGATGTCGTCAATCTGCTCGGCATCAATGGTCTCGTACTTCATCAGGGCATCAGCCATGGCGTCGAGCTTGTCGCGGTTATCGGTGAGGATCTGCTTGGCCGTGCCGTAGCACTGGTCAATGATGCTGCGCACTTCGGAGTCGATCAGCTTGGCTGTCTCGCCGGAGAAGCTGGCAGCTTGACCACCACCACCGCGACCCAGGAATACTTCGCCTTCTTCCTCGGCATACATCAAAGGACCGAGTTTCTCCGACAGACCCCACTTGGTCACCATGTTCCGTGCAATCTGGCTGGCACGCATGATGTCGTTGGAGGCACCGGTGGTAACACCATCGAAGCCCAGGGTCATCTCTTCGGCGATCCGGCCGCCATACAGCGAGCAGATCTGGCTGATCAAGGCACGCTTGGAGAGGCTGTAGCGATCCTCTTCCGGCAGGAACATGGTGACGCCCAGCGCCCGGCCACGAGGAATGATCGATACCTTGTAGACCGGGTCATGCTCAGGCACAACGCGACCAACAATGGCGTGACCGGCTTCATGATAAGCGGTGTTCTGCTTCTCTTTCTCGGACATGACCATGGATTTGCGCTCGGCGCCCATCATGATCTTGTCTTTCGCCAGCTCGAACTCCTTCATTTCAACGATGCGCTTGCCGGTACGGGCGGCAAACAGCGACGCCTCGTTCACCAGGTTGGCAAGGTCGGCACCGGAGAAGCCTGGAGTACCACGGGCAATCACGGCCGGAGCCACGTCGTCGCCCATTGGCACTTTGCGCATGTGCACTTTCAGGATCTGCTCACGACCACGGATGTCTGGCAACCCGACAACGACCTGACGGTCAAAACGGCCCGGACGCAG
Source organism: Pseudomonas sp. SDO5522_S412 (assembly GCF_054071215.1). Classification (NCBI taxonomy): domain Bacteria; kingdom Pseudomonadati; phylum Pseudomonadota; class Gammaproteobacteria; order Pseudomonadales; family Pseudomonadaceae; genus Pseudomonas; species Pseudomonas sp. SDO5522_S412. Next base: position 52,630 of record NZ_JBSVWQ010000001.1, read on the forward strand.
CAAAGCGGGGTCGAGTACGTCTGGACGGTTGGTTGCAGCGATCACGATGATGCCGTCGTTCATTTCAAAGCCGTCCATCTCAACCAGCAACTGGTTAAGCGTCTGCTCACGCTCATCATGACCGCCGCCCATGCCGGCGCCACGATGACGACCAACGGCGTCGATTTCATCGATGAAGATGATGCACGGAGCGTGCTTCTTGGCCTGTTCGAACATATCGCGAACACGGCTGGCACCTACACCGACGAACATTTCGACGAAGTCGGAACCGGAAATGGTGAAGAAAGGTACTTTAGCTTCGCCGGCAATGGCCTTGGCCAACAGGGTTTTACCGGTACCTGGCGGGCCAACCATCAGCACACCGCGAGGAATACGGCCACCCAGGCGCTGGAACTTGCCCGGATCGCGCAGGAATTCAACCAGTTCGCCCACTTCTTCCTTGGCTTCGTCGCAACCGGCAACGTCAGCCAGGGTGGTTTTCACCTGATCTTCGGAAAGCAGGCGTGCCTTGCTCTTGCCGAAGCTCATCGGCCCGCCCTTGCCTCCCGCACCACCTTGCATCTGGCGCATGAAGAACATGAACACGGCGATAATCACCAGTATCGGGAAGCTGGCCACCAGGAGCTGGGTCCAGATGCTCTGCTGCTCAGGCTGCTTGCCTTCAACAACCACGTGGTTATCCACCAGGTCGCCGATCAGGCCATTGTCCTGGATTGCCGGACGGATGGTCTTGAAGCTGTCGCCATCGTTGCGCTTGCCGGTAATCACGTAGCCATCAACCGCTACGCGCTCGACCTTGCCATCCTTAACTTGCTGGATGAAGTCGGAATAGTTGAGGGTCTGCGGCTCGTTAGGGCTGGAGAAGTTGTTCATCACCGTCACGAGGACAGCCGCGATGATCAACCACAGGATCAGATTCTTTGCCATATCGTTCAATTAACTACCCTCTGAAGCAAGCTCCGCTACTGGCGCGTGCTTCGCATGATATTCACCGGCCTAACTTACTACATTACCTACAACTCTGGCAGGCGCCGTCTGTAACCCTTTGTGAAACTTTGACTACACAATATTCGTAAAGCTTCGTGACGAAAGCGATATAAAAAAACCTATCGCCTCCGTCAAATTTCTCAAAAACGCTCTTCACTGGCAGCGCCTTCAATGCCACGGAAGCCGCGACCCAGCAAATACTGCTCGCGAGACCTGTCCCGGGAAGAGTCAGGCTTGCGTGTCTGTACCTTGTCGAACAGTTTGCGGATGTTCTTGTGATACTCGTCGAAGCCTTCACCCTGGAAGACCTTGACCAGGAAGTCACCACCCGGACGCAGTACCCGTCCTGCCAGGTCCAGTGCCAATTCGCACAGGAACATGGCTCGCGGCATATCAACAGCCGGTAATCCACTCATATTGGGGGCCATATCGGAAATCACAAGGTCTACCTGCGAATTTCCGACGGCCTCAAGGATCTGTGCCAGCACTTCATCCTGGGTAAAATCGCCGTGAACAAAGGTCACGTCAGGGATGCTGTCCATTTCCAGGATGTCGGAAGCGATCAAACGGCCTTGTCCACCAATCAGACGACTGGTCACCTGGGACCAGCCACCCGGGGCGGCACCCAGGTCGATAACGCTCATGCCAGGACGGATCAACTTGTCCTTTTCCTGGATCTCCAGCAGTTTGTAGCTGGCCCGGGAACGGTAGCCATCCTTTTGCGCCATTTTGACGTAAGGGTCGTTGAAATGCTCTTGCAGCCACTTAAGGCTAGTTTTGGAACGGGCCACGGGCCACCTCGAAAATAAAACGGGTCGTGATTAACTGGGCGGTCCCGGACTCGCTCGGGTAAACTGGCCGCCGCTTTTTACAAGATCAGACGCAGGGGTCAGATTATGCCGCTCACTCAAGAGCAGAAGAAACAGTACAAATCCATTGGCCACCATCTGAAACCAGTTTTGATTGTGGCTGACAACGGTTTGACTGAAGGTGTGTTAGCCGAACTTGAACGCGCATTGGGCGATCACGAGCTAATCAAGATCAAGGTCAGCATCCTTGATCGCGAGGCGCGCCTGGCAGCTATTGCAGAACTGTGCAAGGCTGGCAAAGCGGACCTGGTTCAGGTCATCGGCAAGATGGCGCTGCTGTATCGCAAGAACTTCAGCGCCAACAAGCAACTGTCGAACGTACACCGCTTCAAGTGAAACAAGGGTCACGGGCGTGCTTCGCACGCCCTGCCACTCCATCCTGGCGCCGGCTGTACAACCAGCACCAACCCGGAAAACCCTAGCACAAGATAGCTGAACAGCTGCCAGCGCAACGCCTCCGGCAGAAAGATGCGCACCACGCAAAACATTGCGCACGCATACAGCGCCATCAACAGCAGTTGCCCGCGAATATCCCGCCACAGACTCCCCAAGCCTTCGGCCTTGATCAGCACCAGCGCCTGAAGCGTCACGCACGCCGCTGCAAAACCTACCAGCAACGCGCTTAATAATCCGCTGACCTCATCGATCAGCAACGGTGCCAGGCCAATCAGGCCCAGCGCCGGCAGCACACCAATATGTAACAGCCATAGGCCGCCAACCCAAAGCATCTGGGCAAACTGCCAAAGCATGGCGCCCGCACGAAGCGGGCGCCGTCTTTCAGATGTGACGAACTTCGACAATCTCGTACTCGATCACGCCACCTGGCGTCTTGACGGCCACCACGTCACCCTCTTCCTTGGCAATCAAGGCGCGGGCCAGCGGCGAACCGACGGAGATCTTGCCGAGTTTGAAGTCGGCCTCGTCTTCACCCACGATGTGGTAAACCACGCTTTCGTCAGTCTCGACGTTGGCGATTTCCACGGTGGTGCCGAAAATCACCTTGCCGGTATGCGGGATGGTCGTGACGTCGATAACCACCGAATTCTGCAGGCGGCCTTCGATGTCACGGATCCGCGCCTCGACCATACCTTGCTGCTCGCGGGCAGCATGGTATTCAGCGTTTTCCTTCAGGTCACCCAATTCCCGGGCCGTACCGATGTCCTGGCTCAGCTTTGGACGGACGACCTTGGTCAGGTGGGCGTGCTCTTCTTCCAGGGCTTTTGCGCCCTGGACGGTCATTGGGTATTTGATCATGCCTTCAATCCTGCGTGTAGATCCTGCAAGCGACGCACGGTTTTTTCAGGACCGAACTTCAGCGCTTCGCAGATAGCTTCGCCAGCAGCAATGGTGGTGGTGCAGTAGATCTTGTGCTGCAAGGCGTTACGACGAATGGAGTAGGAGTCCGCGATCGACTGGCGACCTTCGGTGGTGTTGATGATCAGGGTGACTTCGTCATTCTTGATCATGTCGACCACGTGTGGACGGCCTTCCGTTACCTTGTTCACGCGACGCACTTTCAGGCCGGCAGCCTCGATCAGCTTGGCGGTCCCGGCAGTGGCCACGACTTCGAAGCCCAAGTTGATCAGATCACGGGCCACGCCTGCAACCAGCGGCTTGTCATCATCGCGCACGCTGATGAACGCAGTACCGCCGGTAGGCAGCACTTCGCTGGCGCCCATCTGGGCTTTGGCGAATGCTTCACCGAAGGTATCGCCCACGCCCATCACTTCACCGGTGGACTTCATCTCCGGGCCCAGGATCGGGTCCACACCAGGGAATTTGGCGAATGGGAACACCGCCTCTTTCACACTGTAGAAGTTCGGAATGATTTCCTTGGTGAAGCCGATTTCCTTCAAGGTCTTACCGGCCATCACACGGGCAGCAATCATTGCCAGGGAAACACCGATGCACTTGGAAACAAACGGCACGGTACGCGAGGCGCGCGGGTTGACTTCGATGACGTAGATGTCTTCGCCTTGCAGCGCCAACTGTACGTTCATCAGGCCGACCACGCCCAACTCCAGGGCCATTTTCTTGACCTGTTCGCGCATCTCGTCCTGGATGTGTGCAGGCAGCGAGTATGGCGGCAGCGAGCAAGCGGAGTCACCGGAGTGAACGCCAGCCTGTTCGATGTGCTGCATGATCGCGCCGATCACCACGTCGGTGCCGTCGCAGACCGCATCCACGTCCATCTCGATGGCGCAGTTGAGGAAGTGGTCCAGCAGCACCGGGCTGTCGTTGGACACTTTCACCGCATCACGCAGGTAACGCTTGAGTTCGTCTTCTTCGTAGACGATTTCCATCGCCCGGCCGCCCAGCACGTAGGACGGACGCACCACCAGCGGGTAACCAATCTTGCTGGCCGCGCGGATCGCTTCGTCTTCGCTGCGCACAGTGGCGTTTGGCGGCTGACGCAGGTTCAGGCGCTCAACCATCTGCTGGAAGCGCTCACGGTCTTCGGCGCGGTCGATAGCGTCAGGGCTGGTACCGATGATCGGCACGCCAGCAGCTTCAAGTGCGCGCGCCAGTTTCAACGGGGTTTGGCCGCCGTACTGGACGATCACGCCTTTTGGCTTCTCGACACGGCAGATTTCCAGTACGTCTTCCAGCGTTACCGGCTCGAAGTACAGACGGTCGGAAGTGTCGTAGTCAGTAGAAACAGTTTCCGGGTTGCAGTTGACCATGATGGTCTCGTACCCGTCTTCGCGCAGGGCGAGAGCGGCGTGTACGCAGCAATAATCGAACTCGATGCCTTGGCCGATACGGTTTGGACCGCCGCCCAGGATCATGATCTTGTCGCGGCCCGACGGCGCGGCTTCGCACTCTTCCTCGTAGGTGGAGTACATGTATGCGGTGTCGGTGGCGAACTCGGCCGCACAGGTATCAACGCGCTTGTAGACCGGGAAGATGTCCAGCTTGTGGCGATGGGTGCGCAGGTTCTTCTCGGTCACGCCCAGCAGCTTGGCCAAACGCATGTCGGAGAAACCTTTGCGCTTGAGGCGGAACATCAGGTCGCGGTCGATGGAGGACAGACCGAGGGTCTTGACCTTCTCTTCTTCCTTGATCAGATCTTCGATCTGCACCAGGAACCACGGGTCGATCATGTTCATGCCGAAGATGTCTTCGACGGTCATGCCGGCGCGGAAAGCATCGGCCACGTACCAGATACGCTCGGCACCCGGCACGGTCAGCTCGCGCTTGAGCACGCTCATGCTTTCCGGGTTGCTCAGGTCGAGCTTCTCGTCCAGACCGCAAACGCCCACTTCCAGGCCGCGCAGGGCTTTCTGCAGGGACTCCTGGAAGGTCCGGCCGATGGCCATGACTTCACCGACCGACTTCATCTGAGTGGTCAGGCGGGCGTCGGCTTTCGGGAATTTCTCGAAAGCGAAGCGTGGCAGCTTGGTGACGACGTAATCGATCGACGGCTCGAAGGAAGCCGGCGTTGCGCCGCCGGTGATTTCGTTCTGCAGCTCGTCCAAGGTGTAACCGATCGCCAGCTTGGCGGCGATGCGCGCAATCGGGAAGCCGGTAGCTTTCGATGCCAGCGCCGAAGAACGCGATACACGCGGGTTCATCTCGATCACAACCATGCGGCCAGTGTCCGGGCAGATGCCGAACTGGACGTTGGAGCCACCGGTTTCCACACCGATCTCACGCAGCACCGCCAAAGAGGCGTTACGCATGATCTGGTATTCCTTGTCCGTCAGGGTCTGTGCCGGCGCAACGGTGATCGAGTCACCGGTGTGCACGCCCATCGGGTCGAAGTTTTCGATCGAGCAGACGATGATGCAGTTGTCCTTCTTATCGCGGACAACCTCCATCTCATATTCTTTCCAGCCGATCAGGGATTCGTCGATCAGCAGCTCTTTGGTCGGAGACAGGTCCAGGCCGCGGGCGCAGATTTCTTCGAACTCTTCACGGTTGTAAGCGATACCGCCGCCGGTGCCGCCCATGGTGAAGGACGGACGGATGATGCACGGGAAGCCCAGGCGCTCCAGGACCGCGTTGGCCTCTTCCATGCTGTGGGCGATACCGGAACGCGGGCAATCAAGGCCGATGGACTTCATGGCCTTGTCGAAACGCGAACGGTCTTCAGCCTTGTCGATGGTGTCGGCATTGGCGCCGATCATCTCTACGCCGAACTTCTCCAGGACGCCTTCGCGCTCCAGGTCCAGTGCGCAGTTCAGGGCGGTCTGGCCACCCATGGTTGGCAACAGTGCGTCCGGACGCTCTTTCTCGATGATCTTGGCAACGGTCTGCCACTTGATCGGCTCGATGTAGGTGGCGTCGGCCATGTCCGGGTCGGTCATGATGGTGGCCGGGTTGGAGTTCACCAGGATGACGCGGTAGCCCTCTTCGCGCAGGGCTTTACAGGCCTGGGCGCCGGAGTAGTCGAATTCGCAGGCCTGGCCGATCACGATCGGGCCAGCGCCGAGAATCAGGATGCTTTTTATGTCTGTACGTTTTGGCATGGGTTTGTCACTCAAATCCGCAGGTCAGTCGGCAAGCCGTCTTGAACAATCTTTGAAGAGCCCGAGGGGGCCGCCGGTTTCCCGGGCCGCCCTCAGGCCGCTCAGTTAGCGTCGCTTGGCCATCTCATTGATGAAACGGTCGAACAGCGGCGCTACGTCGTTCGGGCCCGGGCTTGCTTCAGGGTGGCCCTGGAAGCTGAACGCGCTCTTGTCGGTGCGCTCGATACCTTGCAGGGAACCGTCGAACAGCGACTTGTGAATCGCCCGGACGTTGCCCGGCAGCGTCGCTTCATCCACCGCAAAACCGTGGTTCTGGCTGGTGATCATCACGACGCCAGTGTCCAGGTCCTGCACCGGGTGGTTGGCACCGTGGTGGCCGTGACCCATTTTCAGGGTCTTGGCGCCGGAAGCCAGGGCCAGCAGTTGGTGGCCGAGGCAGATGCCGAACACCGGGATCTCGGTTTCCAGCACTTCCTTGATCGCCTTGATGGCGTAGTCGCAAGGCTCCGGGTCACCCGGGCCGTTGGACAGGAACACGCCGTCCGGCTGCAGGGCCAGTACGTCGTTGGCCGGGGTCTGCGCAGGCACCACGGTCACGCGGCAACCGCGCTCGACCAGCATGCGCAGGATGTTGTGCTTGATACCGTAGTCGTAGGCCACGACGTGGTACGGCAGTTCGGAAGCTTCGATGGTCGCGTGGCTGTCGGTCTTCAAGTCCCAGACGGTGGAGCGCCACTCGTACGTTTCCTTGGTGCTGACGACTTTCGCCAGATCCATGCCTTTCAGGCCAGGGAAACCTTGGGCCGCTGCAATCGCTGCTTCTTCGGAGATGTTGTCACCGGCCATGATGCAGCCGTTCTGCGAGCCTTTTTCACGCAGGATGCGTGTCAGGCGACGCGTATCGATACCGGCGATCGCCACAACGTTGTTGGCTTTCAGGTAATCGGACAGGGACATCGTGTTACGCCAGTTGCTCGCTACCAGTGGCAGGTCACGAATGACCAGGCCAGCCGACCAGACACGATCAGACTCGGCGTCTTCCGGTGTAGTACCGGTGTTGCCGATGTGCGGATAGGTCAGGGTAACGATCTGTTGGGCGTAGGAAGGATCAGTAAGGATTTCCTGATAGCCGGTCATGGCGGTGTTGAACACCACCTCTCCAACGGTCTGACCGTCGGCTCCAATGGCTTCGCCGCGAAAAATGCTGCCATCAGCAAGGGCGAGTATGGCTGGCTTAGTCAAGAAGACCTCCCGTAAATAAAGCCTGAAAGGGCGATCGCAGGTTGTAAAAAAGCGGAGTGACGTATGGACACGTCACCCCGCTTCTTCACTGAATTATTCTGCGCGCTTTTAGTGGACACACTAAAGCTGTAGCTTACAGAAAAAGGCTTTTTTGGTCCACCGCTAATGAGCCTTAAAGGCAGGGGAATGCGACAGGACGTCGCCTAGCGGGTAAAAACGGGGCCTCAGCATATTCCTGAGACCCCGTTTTAGCTACTTCTTAATGCAGGTCCAGCACGTCGCGCATGTCGTACAGGCCCGGCGCACGACCCTCCAGCCACAGCGCCGCACGTACAGCACCCTTGGCGAACGTCATGCGGCTAGACGCCTTGTGGGTGATCTCAAGACGCTCACCCTCGGTTGCGAACAGCACGGTGTGATCGCCCACCACATCACCGCCGCGAACGGTGGCAAAACCGATGGTGTCGTGGGCGCGGGCACCGGTATGGCCTTCGCGGCCATACACCGCCACCTTCGACAGGTCACGACCCAGGGCATCGGCAATCGCCTCGCCCATACGCAATGCCGTACCGGACGGCGCATCGATCTTGTGCCGGTGATGAGTCTCGATGATCTCGATGTCAGCCTCATCACCCATCACCCGCGCCGCCATGTCGAGCAGCTTCAGCGACAGATTGACGCCGACGCTGAAATTGGCCGCGAACACGATTGGAATATCCTTGCCCGCCTCCACCAGCAGCTGCTTTTGCTCGGCGCTCAGGCCAGTTGTGCCGATCACCATGGCCTTGCCCGCCTTGCGGCAGAACGCCAGGTTTTTCAGCATCACGTCCGGCAGGGTGAAATCGATCAGCACGTCAAACTCGTCGGCAACCTGCTCCAGATTGCCGGACAACGAAACACCGATCCGCCCCAGGGACGCCAACTCACCGGCGTCCGCACCAATCAAGGTGCTGCCGGGACGAACAATCGCCGCCGTCAGCCCGGAGGCCGGCGAGCGTGCCTGCACAGCCTCGACCAGGGTCTTGCCCATGCGCCCGGCAGCGCCCATCACCGCGATACGTCGCATACTCACTTCCTTACAGGTCGCCGAAGAAGCGCTTCACGCCTTCGAACCAGCCGGTGGTTTTTGGCGAATGAGTGTCATCGCCGGCCAGGGAGCTGCGGAACTCTTCCAGCAGTTCGCGCTGACGACGCCCCAGGTTCACCGGCGTCTCTACCGCCACACGGCACATCAGGTCACCAGCACCGCCACCGCGCACGGGCGCAACGCCTTTGCCACGGATACGGAACTGCTTGCCGGTCTGCGTACCCTCAGGGATCTTCAGCTTGACCCGACCGTCCAGCGTCGGAATCTCAAGCTCGCCACCCAAGGCCGCATCGACAAAGCTGATCGGCACTTCACAGAACAGATGCTTGCCGTCGCGCTGGAAGATCGAGTGCTCGCGCACATTGATCACCACATACAGGTCGCCCGTCGGACCGCCCTGAGTGCCCGCCTCGCCTTCGCCCGACAGACGAATGCGGTCGCCGGTATCAACACCCGCCGGCACTTTCACCGAGAGGGTCTTGTACTCTTCGACACGCCCTTCGCCGTGGCACGAGTCGCACGGATCGGAAATGATCTTGCCCTGGCCGTGACAGCGCGGGCAGGTTTGCTGCACCGAGAAGAAGCCTTGCTGCATGCGTACCTGGCCGATACCGCCGCAAGTCGGGCACGTGATCGGCGAGGAGCCTTTCTTGGCGCCCGAACCGTCGCACGGCTTGCAGTTGACCAGCGTCGGAACACGGATATTGACGCTGGTGCCACGCACCGCTTCTTCCAGGTTCAGTTCCAGGGTGTAACGCAGGTCGCTGCCACGCTGGGCACCGCCACGCTGGCCACCGCGGCCGCCGCCAAAGAAGTCGCTGAACACGTCGCCGAAAATATCGGAGAAGTTCTGCCCGCCGAAACCGGCACCGCCGCCACCCATGCTTGGGTCGACACCGGCATGGCCATACTGGTCGTAAGCGGCGCGCTTGTTCGGATCACACAGACATTCGTAGGCCTCATTGGCCTCTTTGAACAGCTCTTCGGATTCTTTGCTATCCGGATTACGGTCCGGGTGGTGCTTCATTGCCAGGCGACGGTAAGCCTTTTTCAGGTCCGCCTCGCTGGAGCCGCGCTCCACACCCAACACTTCGTAATAGTCACGCTTTGCCATAAGTCTTTGCACTCTTAAGGACGTCCGGCAAAACCCTCCTGAGCCTTGCCAAACTCGTTGAGCCCCAATACAGGCCCGGACCCAACTCACGTCAATTCAACGATCCTGGTCGTTACTGCTTTCAACCGGAAACCGGCCAAAAACGCGGTGACTGTCGTCCGGAAAGCAGGAGCATTCCCGATCACACCGCCAGCATCCGAGCGTTGTCGCATGCTGTAAAAATTCGCGTACCCCAGACACGCCAACGCGGGAGCAAGCTCCCGCGCGGCGACATCCTACCAGTCACCGCTTGTGAGCGGTCAACCGGGCGACCAAGTTACTTCTGGTCTTTGACTTCTTCGAACTCGGCATCGACAACATCGTCGTGCTTGGCTTCAGGTTCTGCCTGGTGTGCAGCACCATCAGCCGGCTGGCCTTGTTCGGCGTACATTTTCTGAGCGACTGGTGCAGAGACTTTCGACAGCTCTTCAACCTTGGCTTCGATGGCGGCCTTGTCGTCGCCTTTAACGGCGGCTTCCAGGGCAACTACTGCGGCTTCGATTGCAGTTTTCTCTTCGGCAGTCACTTTGTCGCCAGCGTCAGTGATCATTTTGCGAGTCGAGTGAACCAGTGCATCACCCTGGTTACGGGCAGCGGCCAGTTCTTCGAACTTGCGGTCTTCGTCAGCGTTGGCTTCAGCGTCACGGATCATCTGCTGGATTTCTTCCTCGGACAGACCCGAGTTAGCCTTGATCACGATCGACTGAGTCTTGCCGGTGGCCTTGTCTTTGGCGCCTACGTGCAGAATGCCGTTGGCGTCGATGTCGAAGGTCACTTCAATTTGTGGCACGCCACGTGGTGCTGGTGGAATCTCGGCCAGGTCGAACTTGCCCAGGGACTTGTTCTGACCGGCTTGCTTACGCTCACCTTGCAGCACGTGAATGGTCACGGCGCCCTGGTTGTCGTCGGCAGTCGAGAACACTTGCGATTTCTTGGTAGGAATCGTGGTGTTTTTCTCGATCAGCGCAGTCATCACGCCGCCCATGGTTTCGATACCCAGGGTCAGCGGGCTTACGTCCAGCAGCAGAACGTCTTTCACGTCGCCGGCCAATACCGCGCCCTGGATGGCAGCACCCATGGCAACTGCTTCGTCCGGGTTCACGTCTTTACGCGCTTCTTTACCGAAGAACTCGGTAACCAGCTTCTGAACCAGTGGCATACGGGTCTGACCGCCCACCAGGATCACGTCGTTGATCGCGCCAACGTCGATACCCGAGTCTTTCAGCGCAATGCGGCAAGGCTCGATGGTGCGTTGAACCAGGTCTTCTACCAGCGCTTCCAGCTTGGCGCGGGAGATTTTCACGTTCAAGTGCTTAGGACCGGTAGCGTCTGCAGTGATGTACGGCAGGTTCACGTCGGTCGAATTGCTCGAAGACAGTTCGATCTTGGCTTTCTCAGCGGCTTCTTTCAGGCGCTGCATGGCCAGCGGGTCACCCTTGAGGTTCATGCCGCTTTCTTTCTTGAATTCGTCAACGAGGTAGTCGATCAGACGAATGTCAAAGTCTTCACCGCCCAGGAACGTGTCACCGTTGGTGGCCAACACTTCGAACTGGTGCTCGCCATCGACTTCAGCGATTTCGATCACGGAAACGTCGAAGGTACCGCCACCCAGGTCGTAAACGATCACAGTGTGGTCGCCCTTGGCCTTGTCCATACCGTAGGCCAGAGCGGCTGCGGTTGGTTCGTTGATGATACGTTTCACGTCCAGGCCAGCAATACGGCCGGCGTCTTTGGTCGCCTGGCGCTGGCTGTCGTTGAAGTAGGCCGGAACGGTGATCACCGCTTCAGTCACGGCTTCACCGAGGTAGTCTTCGGCGGTTTTCTTCATCTTTTTCAAGATTTCAGCCGAGATTTGTGGCGGCGACATTTTCTGGCCGTTCACTTCAACCCAGGCGTCACCGTTGTCAGCCTTGGCGATTTTGTACGGGACCATCTTGATGTCTTTCTGTACGACTTCTTCGTCGAACTTACGACCGATCAGACGCTTCACCGCGTACAGGGTGTTATGCGGATTGGTCACAGCTTGACGCTTGGCGGACTGGCCCACCAGGATTTCGCCGTCGTTGGCATAAGCCACGATGGACGGAGTGGTGCGTGCGCCTTCGGCGTTTTCAATAACTTTGGATACGCCGTTTTCCAGCACGGAGACGCAGGAGTTGGTAGTCCCCAGGTCGATACCGATAATTTTGCCCATGATTTACTCTCCCGAAACTTAGATTTTTTTGCCGCAGCAGTGGTGGCTAACTGCGGCAGTACTTAAACGCTTGACTTATAGATGGGGCCGTTACGACTTATTTCAAGCCTGCTCATCAATAGAAGGTGCAACCGGTGCAGGAGCCTTGCTCACCACAACCATTGCCGGGCGCAGCAAGCGACCGTTGAGCTGGTAACCCTTCTGGAACACCTTCAATACGCTGTTCGGCTCAAGATCAGCGTTTTCCTGCATCGCCATTGCCTGGTGATGCTCGGCATTGAACGGCTCGCCGCCTTGCGGATCGATGGCTTCCAGCTGATAACGCTTCAGGGTGTCCTGGAACATTTTCAGGGTCAGTTCGATCCCTTCGCGCATTGGGCGGATGTTTTCGTCGTCCGGATTGGACAGCTCAAGGCCACGCTCCAGGCTGTCGATGATCGGCAACAGATCACCGGCAAATTTTTCCAGGGCGAATTTGTGAGCTTTTTCTACATCCTGCTCGGCGCGGCGGCGGACGTTCTGCAGATCGGCGGCAACACGCAACGATTGATCCTGTGCGCCTGCCAATTGCTCTTCGAGCACTTGCACACGAGCGGCCAGGTCTTCACCTGCGGCCTGGTTGGCGTCTGGATTTTGCGTATCCTGCGTCTGTTCGTCAGCCATAGATTTCTCCTTTCAAAATCATGCGCGAACTCGACTCGCGCTTCTGTTCCGGTATATGGGGCCACAATTTTCAGGTTCAAGGGTTGAGGCGTTACCAAAAGTCTTTCACTTGTCCTGGATCAATTCTTATCAATCATTCCCTGTTGCGCTTAAAAAGCGATTTATTCAAGCAAATCGGACTAAGCATCAGGATTGTCACCTCCAAACAAAACACTGTATAAATAACCAGACCTAAAGCCTGGGAGCGGCCGTCATGCTGGTGCACCTGTCCGTACATAACTACGCCATCGTTGAACATCTGGATCTTGAACTGGATCGCGGGATGAGCGTAATCACAGGCGAAACCGGCGCCGGCAAGTCGATCATGCTCGACGCTCTGGGCCTGACCCTGGGTGATCGCGCCGACAGCGGGGTGGTACGCCCGGGCGCCGACAAGGCCGATATCCTCGCCACCTTTGACCTGGCCGATATCCCGGAAGCCGAGGCCTGGCTTGCCGAGCGCGACCTTAACAATGAAGGCCCGTGCATCCTGCGCCGGGTGATCACGGCCGAAGGGCGCTCCCGCGGCTATATAAATGGCACGCCCTGCCCGCTCGGCGATTTGAAAGCCCTGGGCGAACTGCTGATCGATATCCACAGCCAGCATGAACACCAGTCCCTGCTGAAAACCGACACCCATCGCCGACTCCTCGACGAGTACGCCGGCGCCACGGACCTGGCGCGCCAAGTGCAACTGGCCGCGCAACGCTGGCGCCAGACCCGCCAGGAGCTGGAGCGCCTCTCCAACTCCGGCGACGAGCAGCGCGCCCGTCACCAGTTGCTCAGCTACCAACTGGAAGAACTGGAAAGCCTGGGGCTCGGCGAGACGGAACTGGAGCAACTGGAACAGGAACACAAGAACCTGACCAACGCCGAAACCCTGCTGGGTATCTGTCGGCAAGTAGTGGAGCAGTGCAGCGAAAGTGACTCCGGCAATGTTCTCAACGCCCTGACTGCCAGCCTGAACCGGCTATCCAGCGTGAATAACGCATCAGGCTCGCTGAACGAAGCCACCACCTTGCTGACCAGCGCGCAAATCCAGGTAGAAGAAGCCGTGGGCGAGCTGAACCGCTTCCTCGATCACTTCGATGCCGACCCAGCCCGCCTGCAGGATATAGAAGAGCGCCTGGACACCATCTACACCCTGGCGCGCAAACACCGGATCCAGCCGACCGAAGTCGCAACCATGCAGCAAAAGCTGCTGGATGAAATTGAAACCCTGAACGCCAACGACGAATCCATCGAGCGGCTGGGTGAAGAGCTGGCGTCCTTTGCTCGCCATTATCAAGAGAAAGCCCGAGAACTCAGCGACCTGCGCCATCAGGCAGCGACCGGCCTGGCCAGCGCGGTGGAGCAGGAAATCCAGCGCCTGGGCATGCCCGGCGGGCGCTTCACCATCGAGTTGCACACCAACACCAGCAATGAACTGCTGCCCAACGGCCTTGAACAGGTAGAACTGCTGGTCAGCGCGAACCCAGGCCAGCCACTCAAGGCACTGGCAAAGGTAGCTTCCGGCGGCGAGCTGTCTCGGATCAGCCTGGCGATTCAGGTGATCACCGCCCAGACCTCTCGCGTGCCTACACTGGTATTCGATGAAGTGGACGTAGGGATCGGCGGCCCGACTGCCGAGATCGTGGGCCAGTTGTTGCGCCGGCTGGGCGATCGCGGCCAGGTACTGACCGTTACCCACTTGCCACAAGTAGCCGCCCAAGGGCATCAGCACTTGTTCGTGCACAAGGTGCGAGGCAGCGATGCGACCCATACCGCCGTGTCCAAGCTGAACAAGACCGAACGGGTAGAAGAAGTGGCACGGATGCTCGGCGGCATCGACCTGACCAAGGAGTCCTTGGCTCACGCGAAGAAAATGGTGGTAACCGCGAAGGTCTGAAGCCTGGCTTACTGAGTATTTTCTTTCTATAGAAAGCACGAAGGCGACCCTAGGGTCGCCTTCGATCGTTTCGCAGAGCGAATCTGCGTAGCTTTCTTACTTTTTCTTACGTATGTAGAGAACCAGATTGTGGTCCACCAAATCGAATCCATGCTGCTCAGCGATCATGTGCTGGAGCTTCTCGATTTCCGGACTGGTGAACTCGATAACCTCATTGGTATCCAGGTCAACCATGTGGTCGTGATGACCGCCGTCGGCCAATTCGAACACTGCATGACCGCCGTCGAAATTATGACGAACCACCAGTCCTGCTGCTTCAAACTGGGTCAGAACACGGTAAACCGTGGCCAGGCCGACGTCCTCGTTAGACTCCATCAGCGCCTTGTATACATCCTCGGCACTCATGTGGCGCTGCTCAGCAGAATCGAGCATTTGTAGAATCTTGACTCGTGGCAGAGTCACTTTAAGACCGGCTTTGCGTAGTTCGCTATTTTCAACCATGGTTAGCTTTCTCGCGGATGCTGCTTCGCAGCTTCTCTTAATACGGGTATGATCGGCGTTTACGTTGTCCCAGCCAAGATAGTGGAAGTCGCCCACCGATGCAAAACACCAAGCTCTTGCTAACCAGTTTCACCTTTGTGGGACTGCTCGCACTCGCCGGTTGTTCATTCCCCGGGGTTTACAAAATCGACATCCAGCAGGGCAATGTCGTCACGCAGGACATGATAGACCAGTTACGCCCGGGAATGACCCGACGGCAAGTACGGTTTATCATGGGCAATCCCCTGCTGACCGACACATTCCATGCCGATCGCTGGGATTATCTCTATAGCATCCAACCTGGTGGCGGTGAACGCCAGCAGGAGCGGGTCAGTGTCATCTTCAATGGCAATGACCAGCTCGTCAGCCTGTCGGGGGACTTCAAACCGGGCGTAAGCCGCGATGAAGCCTTGCTGGGCAAGGACAACGGCACCACCGCTCCTGCGCCCGCGCAGAACGAGGAGAAGCCGAAGTCCGAAGTACCGGCCAAGCCTGGCTCGTTGTTGGACGAGATCCAGAAAGGCGTCGACGGCGTGCAAACCGTTCCGGTGCCAACTCCAGAACCTCTGGACGCCAGCCCGCAGTAAGTTTGTAACGCTCGATAAGAAGCCCGGCATGCCGGGCTTTTTGTTGTCTGCCGTTTCTCAAGCTATGAATTCTGCTGTTTTGCCTTGGCAGCCTTGGCCGCACGCAAACGACGTATCTCCATCGGATCTGCGAGCAATGGCCGATAGATCTCGATTCGGTCTCCAGCCTGCACCACACGCACGTCAGCGTCTGCCACCACCTTGCCGAAAATCCCCAAGGGGCAATCCTGCAGATTCAGCTCCGGAAATTGCGCAGCCATCCCCGAGCCCAACGCTGCAGCCCTGAGGCTTGAACCCGGCGCTACTGCCAGGCTCATCAACACCTGGCGATCCACCGCGGCGTACACCACCTCGATTTCAACCAATGGCTCAGCCATGCATTTGCTTGGCGCGCTGGCAAAACGCGTCCACCAGAGTATTGGCCGCCTGATTGAACAGTGGCCCCAGGGTGGCACGCACGATAGGGCCGGCATAGTCGAACGACAGGTCCAGGCTGATCTTGCAGGCTTTCTCGTTCAACGCCTTGAACACCCACACACCGTGCAACTGAGTGAACGGACCTTCTTCGAGATTCATCTCGATGGACTGCCCGGGCACCAGCGTGTTGCGCGTGACAAAGTGCTGGCTCAAGCCGCCCTTTGCCACCCCCACGCTGGCAACCATGTGCTCATCACTGCTCTCCAACACCTCGGCAGTCGAACACCAAGGCAGGAACTCCGGGTAACGCGCCACGTCGTTGACCAGGTCATAGAGCGCCTGTGCCGGATAAGGCAGCAGGGCCGAACGTTGAATATGCGTCGTCATGTGAGCGTTATTTCCACAGCTGAGCGGCAAACATCGCGAAAGGACAACAGGATTCGCGAAAGAAAAAAATCAAAAACCAGCCTGCATTGTCCGGGATTCATTCAACACGCTCAAGCACGCAGGTTGACCGTAGCCGACGCGCTCGCAACTCCCTATAATGCCGCCCCTATGGCTAAACAAAAGAAACACCCAACAGGGACCATCGCGCAAAATAAAAAGGCGCGACACGATTACTTCATCGAACATCGTTTCGAGGCTGGTCTGGTCCTGGCCGGCTGGGAAGTAAAAAGTCTGCGTGCCAGCAAGCTGCAACTGGTCGACAGTTATGTGCTGCTCAAAGACGGCGAGGCATGGCTGCTCGGCAGTCATATCACGCCGCTGATGACCGCGAGCACCCACGTGATCGCCGACCCGGTGCGCACGCGCAAGCTGTTGCTCAATGCCCGCGAGCTGGAAAAGCTCCACGCCGCCGTGCAGCAAAAGGGCTACGCCTGTGTCTGCCTGTCGTGGTACTGGAGCAAGCACCTGGTCAAGTGCGAGATCGCACTGGGCAAGGGCAAGAAGGAATACGACAAGCGTGATACCGAGCGCGAGCGCGATTCCAACCGGGAATTGCAGCGTGCCGTGCGCAACAAGGGCAAGGAAGACTGACTTTCTTGTGACTTGATGTGGATGACGGAGCCCGCTCCCTCATCCACAGCATTTGCTACATCCCTTTGCGCCGCTCCGCCCGGGCCATGCGCTGAACCTCCTGCCGCACTTCCTCCAGCACTTCCTGCACGTACAGCAGGTGACGTGTTGAGACTTCCCGTGCCTGCTCGGCGCGCCCCTCGATAATCGCCAGGTACAGGTCCCGATGCTGATTGATCAGCATGTCGCGGGTCTCCGTACGCTGCTGGTACATGCCGCCAATATTGGTCACCACATTACGCTTGAGCAGGTCGAACAGGCCGCGAATGGTGTGCAGCAATACCGCGTTATGGCTGGCCTCGGCGATGGCCAGGTGAAACCTCGCATCCGCCGCGCCCTCTTCCGCCCGGCTCACTTCATCCGACCGCGTGTAGCAATCCTGCAACTCCTCGAACGCTGCCGTTAGCCGCTCGCGGTCCACCTCAGTGGCACGCAACGCTGCGTAATACGCGCACGAGGCCTCCAGGGTCTGACGAAACTCCAGAAGATCACGCTGAGCCTCCGGATTATTTTCCAGCAGATGCAGCAGCGGATCACTGAAGGTTGAACCCAGCGACTCCACCACATAATTGCCACCACCCTGGCGACTGATCAGCAAACCTTTTGCCACCAGCTTCTGGATCGCCTCACGCAACGACGGACGCGACACCCCGAACTGCTCGGCCAGTGCGCGCTCGGCCGGCAAGCGCTCGCCCGACTTCAGCGTGCCCTCAAGGATCATGCCCTCAAGCTGCTCGACGATGTCGTCAGACAAACGGCGCTGACGCACCTGATCAAACCCCATAACTCACTCTCCACCATCCCGACCACTCGCCGGGGCCCCCTATTCTGGCCTATCGCCGCGTATCCGGCACCTATCAGAACGCCCTCGTTTAAGCCAATCAGCACCCACCAATCCCGACCTACGACCAAAGATTCACAAGCGGCAAATTGACACATCCCCCAGAAGGCTTTTAACCTAGCCAACGGTGATTGTAAATTGGTAATACCAATTACCCAAATCATCCAAGCAGTGCCTGACCAACAACAATTAGGGGCCACCCCATATGCAAACCTGGCAACAGCTCTACAGCCCGCTCGGCAGCCTCGGCCTGTCCGCACTGGCCGCCGTCATTCCTATCGTATTTTTCTTCCTGGCCCTGGCGGTGTTTCGCCTCAAAGGCCACGTTGCGGGCAGCATCACCCTGGCACTGTCGATCCTGGTGGCGATATTTGCCTTCCAGATGCCGGTCGACATGGCGCTCGCCGCCGCCGGTTATGGCTTCGCCTACGGCCTGTGGCCAATCGCCTGGATCATCGTCGCCGCCGTATTCCTGTACAAACTGACGGTCAAGAGCGGCCAGTTCGAAATCATCCGCAGCTCCGTGCTGTCGATTACCGACGACCAGCGCCTGCAAGTGCTGCTGATCGGCTTCTGCTTCGGCGCGTTCCTGGAAGGCGCCGCCGGTTTCGGCGCACCGGTGGCGATTACCGCCGCACTGCTGGTAGGCCTGGGTTTCAACCCGCTGTACGCCGCCGGCCTGTGCCTGATTGCCAACACCGCCCCGGTTGCGTTCGGCGCACTGGGGATTCCGATCATCGTGGCCGGGCAAGTGACCGGGATCGACGCGTTCAAGATCGGCGCCATGGCCGGTCGCCAGCTGCCGCTGCTGTCGCTGTTCGTGCCGTTCTGGCTGGTGTTCATGATGGACGGCCTGCGCGGCGTCAAGGAAACCTGGCCAGCCGCACTGGTTGCAGGCCTGAGCTTCGCCGTTACCCAGTTCTTCACCTCGAACTACATCGGCCCGGAACTGCCGGACATCACCTCGGCCCTGGCCAGCCTGATTTCCCTGACCCTGTTCCTGAAAGTCTGGCAGCCCAAGCGCAGTGCCGGCGCGCAAATCGCTGGCGCAACGTCCGGCACTGCCGTCACTGCCAGCGCCGGTGGCTTTGGCCTGCCTCGCAACACCCTGGCTTCGCCTTACAGCCTGGGGGAAATTTTCAAGGCCTGGTCGCCGTTCCTGATCCTGACCGTGCTGGTCACCATCTGGACCCTCAAGCCGTTCAAGGCGATGTTCGCCGCCGGCGGCGCGATGTACAGCTCGGTATTCAACTTTGCGATCCCGCACCTGGATCAACTGGTGATCAAGGTTGCGCCCATCGTTGCCACCCCGACGGCCATCCCGGCGGTATTCAAGCTTGATCCGATTTCCGCCACCGGCACGGCGATTTTCTTCTCCGCCCTGGTATCGATGCTGGTGCTGAAGATTGATTTCAAAACTGGTCTGACCACCTTGAAAGAAACCTTTTATGAGCTGCGCTGGCCGATCCTGTCCATCGGCATGGTGCTGGCCTTTGCCTTCGTCACCAACTATTCGGGCATGTCATCAACCATGGCCCTGGTGCTGGCGGCTACCGGCGCGGCATTTCCGTTCTTCTCGCCATTCCTTGGCTGGCTCGGGGTATTCCTGACGGGTTCTGATACTTCATCCAATGCACTGTTCAGCTCGCTGCAAGCCACCACCGCGCACCAGATCGGCGTCAACGACACCTTGTTGGTAGCGGCGAACACCAGCGGCGGCGTGACCGGCAAGATGATCTCGCCGCAGTCGATCGCCGTGGCATGCGCCGCCACTGGCCTGGTGGGCAAGGAGTCCGACCTGTTCCGCTTTACCCTCAAGCACAGCCTGTTTTTCGCGACGATCGTCGGGCTGATCACCTTGGCCCAGGCTTACTGGTTCACCGGTATGCTGGTGCACTGAGACCTGCACGCGATAGGGTAAGAACCGACGCCGGGCAGCGATTCCGGCGTCAGCTATTTCTGGAGGACCGATGAGCCTGCCTGCTGCTTTTCTGAGCGACGCCGCACAACTGATCCCGAAAGATCGTCGTTTCGACGATCCACTTTCCACCCTCGCCTTCGGCACCGACGCCAGCTTTTACCGACTGATCCCACAACTGGTGATCCGTGTCGAGTCGGAAGATGAGGTGGTGGCCCTGCTGCAACTGGCCCAGCGCGACCGCGTGCCGGTGACCTTTCGTGCGGCGGGCACCAGCCTTTCGGGACAGGCCATCAGCGACTCGGTACTGATCGTGCTGGGGGACAATTGGAACGGGCGCGAGATTCGCGGCCAGGGCACACAAATTCGTCTGCAGCCCGGCGTGATCGGGGCGCAGGCCAACGCCTGGCTGGCACCGTTCGGGCGCAAGATCGGCCCGGACCCGGCGTCGATCAATGCCTGCAAGATTGGCGGCATCGTCGCCAACAATGCCAGCGGCATGTGCTGCGGCACGGCGCAGAATACCTATCACACCCTCGCAGGAATTCGCTTGGTGCTGGCCGACGGCAGCCGCCTGGACACGGAAGATCCGGCCAGTGTTGCGGCCTTTCGCCAACGTCACGGCGACCTGCTTGAACGCCTGGCAACCCTGGGTCGCGAAACCCGGGCAAACGCTGAGCTGGCTGCAAAAATCCGCCACAAATACCGTCTGAAAAACACCACCGGCTTGTCACTCAACGCCCTGGTGGATTTCGACGAGCCACTGGATATCCTCAGCCATTTGCTGGTCGGCTCCGAAGGCACCCTGGGCTTTATCAGCGCAGTGACCTACGACACGGTGATCGACCACCCGAACAAAGCCTCGGCCCTGATCGTGTTCCCGGATGTGGAAACCTGCTGCAACGCGGTGACCGTACTCAAAACCCAACCTGTTTCAGCGGTTGAACTACTGGACCGCCGCAGCATGCGTTCGGTGCAGGACAAACCCGGCATGCCGGCTTTCGTACAGCAGCTATCGGAAAATGCCTGCGCCCTGCTGATCGAATCCCGCGCCGCCTCGCCCTCGCTGCTGCATGAGCAACTGGCGCTGATCATGGCTTCCCTGGCCAGCTTCCCAGTGGAGAAACAAGTCGACTTCACCGAAGACCCGGTGGAAAACGCCCGCCTCTGGGCAATCCGCAAAGACACCTTCCCCGCCGTGGGCGCCGTGCGTAAAACCGGCACCACCGTGATTATCGAAGACGTGACCTTCCCGGTGGAACAACTGGCCATTGGCGTCAATCGCCTGATCGAGCTGTTCGACAAACATCACTACGACGAAGCGATCCTTTTCGGACACGCCCTGGAAGGCAATCTGCACTTCGTCTTCACCCAAGGTTTCAACAGCGCGGAAGAAGTCGCACGCTACCAGGCGTTCATGGACGACGTCGCCCAGTTGGTGGCCGTGGAGTTTGGCGGCTCGCTGAAGGCCGAGCACGGTACCGGTCGCAACATGGCGCCCTTTGTCGAACTGGAATGGGGCAGCGATGCCTACCAATTGATGTGGCAGCTCAAGCGCCTGCTTGACCCCAACGGCATTCTCAACCCGGACGTGGTGCTCAGCGAAGACCCGCAAATCCACCTCAAGCACCTCAAGCCCCTGCCTGCCGCCGACGAACTTGTGGATAAGTGCATCGAGTGCGGCTTCTGCGAACCGGTTTGCCCGTCGAAAGGACTGACCCTGAGCCCGCGCCAGCGCATTGTGATCTGGCGTGATATCCAGGCCAGGAAACGCGCCGGTATCGACACCACTGAACTGGAAGCGGCCTATCAATACCAAGGCATCGACACCTGCGCGGCCACCGGGCTTTGCGCCCAACGCTGCCCGGTAGGCATCAATACCGGCGACCTGGTGAAAAAGCTGCGCAGCCGCGACGCCGACCGTACGAAAACCGCCGAATGGTTGTCCACGCATTTCGCCACAGCACTGCAAGGTGCGCGCTTCACCCTGCACGTAGCCAACGGCGCACGCATGCTGCTGGGCGCGCCGCGACTGGCGAAGCTCTCGGCCACGGTGACCCGCCTGTCCAAGGGGCAAATCCCCCAGTGGACCAACGCCATGCCGCAACCGGAAAAGGCCATTCGCTTCAGCCCCGCCGTGAGCGATGAGCGACCCCGCGTGGTGTACCTCGCCGCCTGCGTATCACGCGCGATGGGCCCAGCAGCCGGTGACAAGGAACAGATGTCGCTGTACGACAAAACCCGTGGCCTGCTGGAAAAAGCCGGTTATCAGGTAGTCTTCCCCGACAATCAGGACAACCTCTGCTGCGGCCAACCATTCGCATCCAAGGGCTACGCCGAACAAGCCGAACACAAACGCCAGGAACTGATCGGCGCCCTGCTCCACGCCAGCCGTGGCGGCCTCGACCCGATCTACTGCGACACCAGCCCGTGCACCCTGCGCCTGGTCCAGGACCTGGCTGAAACCCGCCTCGACCTCTACGACCCGGTACGCTTTATCCGCACGCACCTGATGGACCGCCTCGACTTCACCCCCCAGGAAGCCCCGATCGCCGTGCACGTCACCTGCAGCACCCAACACCTGGGAGAGAGCCAGGCGCTGATCGACCTGGCCAGGCGTTGCAGCAAAAACGTGGTGATCCCCGAAAGCATTCATTGTTGTGGTTTTGCTGGCGACAAAGGCTTCACCACGCCCGAACTGAATGCCCACTCGCTACGCAGCCTGAAGGACGCGGTGCAGTATTGCAGCGAAGGCATCTCCACCAGCCGTACGTGTGAGATTGGCCTGACACAACATGGCGGGATTGATTACCACGGCCTGGTGTACCTGGTGGATCGAGTGACTCAGGCGCGCGCCCACTAGGGCCGCCCTCTTTGGGTGCAAAACCTAATGATTTCGGGGTTTTTCGACTAATCCAGCGACAAAACAGAACCCCTGCGCGCCGGCGTAGTCATCTGCATAGGCCTCGACAAACGAGGCTCATCAGTGACCTCGCTGGCTGCACGGAAAACCGGCAGCATCGAGCCCTATTTGCACAAGGAGATACCCATGAAGCGTTCCGCTCTTGCTGGTTTGTTCATTACCGCTGCGATGCTGGCGTCCCCCGCGTTTGCGGCCGGAACAAAAGACGATCTGTGCCAAATCAACCTGGACAAAATCAACAACGGTAAAGCGTTGCTCGCCACCGACACCAGCGGCAAATCTGGCGAAATCGACACCGCCGTTTCCCAAGCCAAGGCAGCCCATGCGGCAGGCGATGACAAGAAATGCATCGAGATCACCTCCAAGGCCCTGCAAAGCCTGCAAGACTCGGACAAAGGCGGCAATCAGTAACTCGCTGATTGCCCGAGGCCAACCTTCGGGTTGGCCTTCTGTGACCGATTGACGTACACTGCACAGGCTTGTCACTCACCAAGAAACAACGAGTTACAAGCACGGGGCCGTTTAGGATTCGACGCCGGTTGCGAAACTTTAGGTGCATGCCGAGTTGGTAACAGAACTCGTAAATCCACTGTTGCAACTTCTTATAGTTGCCAATGACGAAACCTACGGGGAATACGCTCTCGCTGCGTAAGCAGCCTTAGCCCTTCCCTCCTGGTACCTTCGGGTCCAGCAATCATCAGGGGATGTCTGTAAACCCAAAGTGATTGTCATATAGAACAGAATCGCCGTGCAGTACGTTGTGGACGAAGCGGCTAAAACTTACACAACTCGCCCAAAGCACCCTGCCCTTCGGGTCGCTGAGGGTTAACTTAATAGAAACGGCTACGCATGTAGTACCGACAGCGGAGTACTGGCGGACGGGGGTTCAAATCCCCCCGGCTCCACCAATTTGTCTTCCCAGGAAGACCCAGAAAAGCCGTAAAGCCTAGAGAAATCAAAGCTTTACGGCTTTTTTCTTGCCCGCGTTTTCCCACCTGCTCCCAGGGCATCCCACGGTTGACGGGGGCATATATGGGGGCATAAAACGCTCATCAGCTCGCTCGGAGAGGATGTGCCCCCAATGCCCCTGAAAGACACCAACTGCCGCAACGCCAAGCCCCAGGACAAGCCCTATCGGCTATACGACGAACAGGGTCTGTACCTTGAAGTGCAGCCCAACGGAGGCCGCTACTGGCGCTTGAAATACCGTTTTCTGGGAAAGGAAAAACGTCTGGCGCTTGGTGTTTATCCTGAGGTCGGCCTACAGGAGGCCCGTCGCAAACGTGATAACGCTCGTGTCCAGCTTGCAAACGGACAAGATCCTTCGCTGCAAAGACGCATGGCCAAGGTGGTCAGCCAACTCGATCACCAACACACCTTTGAATCGGTCGCTAAGCAATGGCTCACCATTCGCGAATCATCCTGGGATCCGGAGTACACCCGCACGGTGTGGCAGCGCCTTGAGCTCAATGCCTACCCCTGGCTGGGAAAACTTCCGATCAGCAGCATCAGCACACCCATGCTGGTCGAAAACCTGCAGCGCATCATCAAGCGCGGTGCTCGCGAGACGGCGCGTCGTGTCGCCCAGATCTACAAACAGATTTTCGAGTTCGCCGAAGCTGCCGGTATCACCCCACCCAACCAAATCGGGAATCTCTCTCGTACGCTCCCAGCCAAACGGGTGAAGCACTTTGCTGCCGTGACCGATCCTGAAAAGCTCGGCGCACTGCTTAAAGCACTGGATAGCTACAGCGGAACGATGCCTGTCTGTTGTGCGTTGAAGTTGGCCCCGTTGCTGTTTTGCCGACCTGGAGACCTTCGACACATGGAATGGTCGGAGGTAAATCTGGATGCGGGCGAATGGTTGATTCCTGGTCACAAGATGAAAGGGCTCACTGTCACCAAACAGGATCGGCCGGATCATTTGGTTCCTCTCAGCCAGCAAGCAATCGCTGTTCTGCGCGAGCTGAAACCACTCACCGGCAGACATCGATACACCTTCCCCTCGGCACGAGGAGGCGACCGGCCGATGTCCAACAATGCCGTACTCAGTGCATTACGCCGCATGGACATCAGCGGCGACGAAATGACTGGGCACGGCTTTCGTGCGACAGCGAGAACCATAGGTGCTGAGGTGTTGGGGTTTCGCCCCGATCTCTTGGAGCATCAGCTTGCTCACACGGTAAAAAATCCACTGGGGCGCGCATACGACCGAACATCATTTCTGCCTGAGCGCCGCGACATGATGCAGCGCTGGTCAGATTACCTAGATGCCCTCAAGGCCTGAGCTCACAACTTGGGCTTGCAATACCAATCTCCGCTCGGTAAAAATCTGGCATTCCCTGGACGCTCCTAGGACTCCGTGGGATCGTCACGCTGCTCCGGTTACGGCGTTAAAAATCCGAAGTCCATCTGCTGTTAGCAAATGGACTTCCCAGCTGCCTCATCGGGGTATCTGTAGCATCTTGCAGGGCCTACCGCGCCTATGCATCTGCAGCAACGCTGCTAAAAACGTGCGGACTCCTATTCCGTACCAGCAGGGTCTCTCCTCTCCCCCACGCCAACGACTCAGCTCCAGCTGTCATCCATCAGCTGTCGCCGGCAATAAAACTCGGAAGCCCTTTGCATGACGGCCTGGCTAACGCCATCTGCATTGCAGCAGGAAAATTCCGAGCGCCATCCCCACACATATGCGTATTGCAGCACCTGAGGATCGCTGCAATGCCACCGCTTGAGCATTGATAAATGTCAGCACGCACTATTACAACTAGCTCTGAGGAGCCGCGCTTCCTTCGCCTGCCCGAGGTTGAGCTCGCGGTCGGGAAAAAGCGATCCACAATCTATCGCGACATAGCAGCGGGAAAATTCCCTGCTCCATATGATCTAGGCAGCAGCAGATCGGTTGGCTGGCTCAGCACGGAGATATCTGCCTGGATCCTGAGCCGCCCGCGTGTGCAGCTCCGCGCCTCTATTTCGACGGAGTGGGAGCAATGAGCAACGAAATAACGCGCGCCATCTGGAAACTCCACGGGATTCCCGCCACTACCAAATTCGTGTTCATCTCACTGGGCGACCAGGCAGATAAAAACGGGCGTTGCTGGCCATCTGTACGTCACACAGCTACACGTACGGGCCTCTCTGAGCGAACCGTTCAGAACGCGATTGCGTGGTTAGTAGATGCGGGGCTAGTCACCAGAAAACTCCGACATGGCCGCTCCTCAATGCTGAGCGTGCACCCTGCAGGATATTCACCACGCAGCACTAACGACTACGCAGCTGAGGACAAACCAGCTGCCAATCCTCTCACCCGCCCCACGCAGGCAGTGCACCCGCACCCCGCAGCAGCTTCACTCATAACCCCCATAGAACCATCAGGTAACCCCCAAACAGCTACAGCGCTCTCCGTCACGGCAATACAGGAGAACACCAATACGACAGTAGCCAGACCCGGGCCGAGACCCACAAATAGCAAAACCTATCTCACCTGGCGTCAGTACGCTGAGGCCTATATCGGGCGCTATGGGGTGTGGCCTGTCTGGAATGGCAAAGCGGCTGGGCAGATTAGTCACCTGATCGACCGACTTGGCCCCGATGAGGCCCCGCCAGTCGCTGCGTTCTACATCGCGATCAATGACGCACGGATTCTGAACAACTGCCACAGCCTGAGCGACCTGCTGGCACGAGCGGAGTCCTACCGAACACAGTGGGCAACTGGACAGCAGATAAATTCGACTACAGCTAGGCAAATGGAGGCAACCCAGGCAAACCTCAATTCAGCGGAGATGGCCAGCCGTATATTCCAAGGGGGAGATCAAAATGCTTTCCTCTGAACAGCAAGCAGCGCTGGCATCCGCCATCTGCGCAACCGCTGAGGCGCTTGGTCAGACGATCAGCCCGACTACCGCGAGAATTTTCGCTCAGGATCTCGTCAAATATCCTGCCGAGGAAATTCGAAGTGCTCTGCTCGCGTGCCGCCGCACATTGACGGGTAGACTGACTCTTGCGGCAATACAACAACAGCTCCACGAACTGGACGGTAGGCCTGAGCCGAACGAGGCATGGGCAATAGCTGTGACGGCGGCGGATGAGGACAACAGCGTTGTCCTCACAGAGGAAGTTCTGCTCGCACTGGGTGCAGCCCGCCCAGTGCTCAACGCAGGGGATGCGGTAGGTGCGAGAATGGCGTTCCTGAACGCCTATCAACGCCTAGTAGCTGACAGCCGCAGTCAGGTAGTTCCTGTCAAATGGCTACTCAGTCAAGGACACGCCGCAGATCGTAGACAGACGGCCATCTCAGATGCTGTGCGTCTAGGACGTATAAGGCCGGCGATAGCCAGCCGTTTGGCTCTGCAGCTAGCGCACACCCCGGAGCCAGGAGGAGCGCTTATGGGCCCTAATACGGCGTCAGAGTCATCACAATCACTACCGCCCAACCACGAGGTCAGAAAACGCCTGGAGTCTCTTCTCAAAATACTGAAGCGGTCTAAATCGCTATCAGTTGCTCCGTGATAGTGCCCGCTCTCCCAACAAACGGGAGGGTAAGTGTCTTGAAGGGTTTGGGGTAAGACGCGTTTTGGCGCATGGCGATCCTTGCGATAAGGCTAATGGTGTCCACGTCATTTCTGTTGGATACCATTGCCTTATTGCAGGGATACTGAAGGTGGGATTGCGGACGGCTACTACTCACTGCATACAATGTCCATATCACACCCTATCGTCTCCTTGAGGTACGCCACAGCAGCTGCCAGCACAAGATTTTGATCAGCGGTACGACTACCCGCAGATAGGCCCGGTTGAACAATGAGAATTTCGGCCTCAATGGGCTTGAAGCGCGCTGTCTTGATCAAATCATTTAGCCTCACCCCATTACCAGCAAGGTAGCGCGTTGGACGGCTTAGAGAGCGCAACCGATCCTCGCGCCCTTGCATGTGCTTGCCGAGCTCAGAAAAGCGCCATTTCCACTTGGCTGACCTAATCGCTTGGGAACAGACCTCCACGACATCCTTCACGCGCTCGCCGGCGGTATCTCCTCCGGAATATTTGCAGTGAATCAGCGCAAGTCGGATACGATCCGACTCCTCCTTGAGACAGACAAGATCCGCAGCCTCACCGGCGCCGTCGTCGTCGAAGACGATATCGAAATCACCCTGAATGAAATGTTGTGCAGCTTTCCACTGGATAGCATCAGCGCGCGCAATGCCGTCCTTCCAGTACGATTCTTTTGTGATGTCGACCCCTGCCCAGTCCCAAGCCTCGAATCGCTCTTCTCCGATTTCAAGATGCCTGGGGTCTTTGGGCTCGATCAGCATATTGCCGTCCAGCTCGCTTAGGTCAACAAACCGCACTAGCGGTGGGTATGAGCTCAGGTATTGGCTGAGCGTTCCTGACGTTCTCCCGATGGTAAGCTCGATTGCGTAACCGCTTGTCTGTGCGACGACGAAGCCTGCCTCTCCACCTACCGTTAAGGTGAATTCGGCAAATTGGCCGTTCTCGTCACAGCTCAGGGCGAACCTCATGCTATCCCCTTGCACATCAAGATATTTCAGGTCGACGAACGTGATAGGAAGGCCGTTTGGTAACGCCGGCGCGGTAAGTACGACCCTGTCTTCTGCAATACCCATAATTTCGGCCGGCCACTCGACCGCAAGTACCCGCCTGTCGCTTGGAAAGGCTGTCACATCTTTTGGAATGAGGACGTTTGCAATGATGTCATCGACAACGATGCTGTCATCGAGAAGTTTGGCACCAGCCGCCGCGCACCAACGAACAAATGCGGGTATGGAACCTTGCTCCCTCGACCAGACCCGCCCTTTATACGAGCAGCCAACAGAAACGCGCTCCCCATTTTCCCAACCGGTGCCACTAACATTGTTCTTAACGGAGCCGCTACGTTCGGCAACACCGAGTGCGATCGCGACGTCGGCCCCTGTGTACATCGCGTAGCTGAGATTACGTCGCCCGTGTTTTTTGACCCCCATATTCTGGAACACAAGGCGGTTTATATGGCCGAGTATTCGAAACATCTGCTCGCCTTGGATCAGATCAGCTTGCCCTGTGACCTGCTCCGCTAGATCGGGGAACAGCGAGCTGTGATCGGTTGAGGAAAGGAAAAGCAATTCGAGTTCCGGATTGTGGTGCAGGACAAAGAGTGTCCACTCACGATCAAGTACACCTTTGGTATTCGTCCAGCGAACCTTGCTTTCAGCACGGGTCACGAAGTAAAGCGTACGCATTTCCCGGTTTAGCCAGACCCCTTCAATGTGAAGATGTTGAGAAAGTCCGTGATGAAAGCGCTCTGGGAAAAACTGTTGGGCCCTGTAAGTTGCCGTACTGAAGACCGGACGAAGCAATTGGGGCGACAGCGATATCTGGGAGTCGCCTTCCTCATCCAGACGTTCGGATGCTTGCAAGAACGCGATCAATTCCCGGTGCTCCCGAACTGCATTGGAGCTAAGCTCGCTCAGCACCTGGTTCCAGTCGGCGTCTTCGCTGTACAGGCGCTCCAGTGAGTGGGCAACGTCCTGGTCGCCAATGTTGGCCACTACCGTCGCCTCACCGATGTCACTCCCCGCCACACGGGTGAACCGCCCGATGAACTGCAGCATGATCGCCAAACTTCGATGACTGTCATGGAGCGCAGCCACTTTGAGCTGAGGCAGATCAAACCCTTCGCCCAACATGTCGACGCAAATCACTACCCTAGACGTCCCTGATCGCAGGTCGGCCAGCCGCGCTTCAGCGTCGCTGATTTTTGAATGAATCAGGATTGGCCGCAACTCAGGCGCGAGCTGTTGGTAAAGACGCTCTACGAAGGTCGCACGGGCGATACTACTGCATCGAGCCATGAGCAGATGATTAAGTCCTGCGTCCAAGTCACGTCGCAGCTTAGCTAACGCTGCCACGGCGATAGCCTGGTCCGCCTGGGTACCACCGCTTGGTTGGTGGACAGGTTCAAAATGTATTGGTTTGAAGTAATCGTCGTGCTGCGCGGCGGCAAGGGGATAGTTGAAAATCACTTTCCCGTCGACGAGTTCGCCATCCCTCCGAAAAGGCGTCGCGGTAAACTGCAAGATGGGCAGCGAGTGAAAGGCTGCTCTCAGCCCACTCCAGGTTTTGGCAGGGACGTGGTGGGCTTCATCCAGTATCAGCGATTTACACCGCTGGGCAATCCCAGCAGCGAGCGGACTATCGGCTTCCACTGCCAGTGAACTGATGGTGGAAACCACCACGTTGCATTGGGTGAATATGTCCAAATCCGCTAGTGTCTTGGGCTTGGATGTGATTAGCCCGACTACCGGATTCATGACGCCGTTTGGCAACACCCCCAAAGCGCGAAGTAGCCCCAGACTCTGAAACTTGTTTGCAGTTTGCTGGCGTAGGAGATCCCAAGGAACGACCACAAGGGTGGGCGATTTACCGTACGCCGTCAGCGTAGCCAGCATAGTTTCTGTTTTGCCCGTGCCGGTAGGCATAACAATCGTTGCGGGCTGTATATCAAGGCTCCAGTGGGCCCCGATAGCAAAGAGCGCGCCCAACTGAGGCGGTCGTAGCCCCTCCTGTCCAATTGGCACTTCACCATTGGAGTCGCGTCGTTCAGCTCGATATGAAAGTTGACTCTGCCAGCTCTCCACCGCGTCAGAGGCGACAGCGGCCCAACTGGATTCGAGAATTCTGGCCTTGAGGTCGATGAGGAGACGATGAGTCCTCCAGACGGCTTTGCCCTCCCGTAGCTGAATGATCCCATCCACGCCGTCGGGCAAAGCGACATTGGGCCGGTCGGTCAGTAGGACACGGCTACCACATTCGAGTAACCACAAGCGTTCCCTGACACGAGGCGAGACATTCACCAAGGTCTCATTGACGACGCGAGTAGTGATGGCTGGCTGTAGCTGATGCCGAATCTTTCCTATAGAACAGCGTTGCTCATAAACCACTGGTGGGAGCACAACCATCAGAATCCTCCTTGAATTACCTTTAGCTGGGTACTGCATAGGGAAAGATTGTAAGCCAGATGGCCTAATGATGGCGCAGCTGACGAATATTCGTATTGATAAGGCTCACTACGCCATCTTGAACAGATAATGCGGACTTTTCCCAAAATAAGGAGCCGTTGGCACCCGACTCATAGTTTGCTTGTCGACATATCAATACAATGACGGGCTGCCACCTGCGGCAGTCGAAGAACTTACCCCACTGTCCGGGATGGGTTGGCCACTACAAGATGATTTCGACGAACCGACGTAGCGGTAAAGCGTTGTTCGAGAAACGCCATACCGTCGAGCTACATCGGTTACCTGTATCTCAGGATCTCTGAGAAGAGCTCGTATCTCACGTACCTGACGATCATCCAGCACAGGCTTGCGCCCACCTTTTCTCCCACGGGCACGAGCCGCAGCCAGTCCTGCACGGGTTCGCTCTCGAATGAGGTTGCGCTCGAACTCAGCCAGGGCAGCGAATACATGAAATATCAGCTTGCCGGCAGCGCTGGTGGTTTCAATTCGTTCGGTTATGGACTCGAAGGCCACCTCTTCCCGCTCCAAGCTACTGACAATCCCAACCAAGTCAGGCAAAGAACGACCGAGGCGGTCCAGTCGCCAGACAACCAGAGTGTCACCACTACGCAGAGCTTTGAGGCAATGCTCCAGCTCCGGCCTATCCGCTGACTTCCCGCTAATGGTCTCTTCGTAAACCACGGAGCACCCAGCCAGGGCAAGTGCATCTCGCTGCAGGTCGAGATTCTGATCATCAGTCGAAACTCGGGCGTACCCAATCCGCTTTCCCATACGTTTTTCTCACACTGATTTTGGTACGGGAAAAATGACAGGAAAGTGGTGAATCCCAAGCCCAAAAGATCATCTGAAATAGACGTGCCATAAACGACCGTTTACGGGATGGATGCGCTCGTCAATTTCAGGCGCTAAATGCGACCGAAAACGAAGCCCAGGATATTTTTTCTCGCTCAACATTTCCTTTAGCAGCTCAGCACCTGAGCTGAATGGAGAAATGACCCATGAAGCAGAGTTTCCACTCACATTTTGATCGGGACTTGACCAAGGCCGGCTCGGCGGTACTCGGGGAGGCAGTCCGACGCGGGCTACTTGGGCAACACGAGGCCATGATCCACGACCAGCAATGGGCGCAGTTCTGTGTTTATGCCAGGGACTCTCATGAGGTGGATATCCTGGAATTCGTCAATAAAAAACTTGTGAGGGAGTACGGGGAAGAGCTGTACATCCAGGCATACCAAGGGAATCTTCCGCAGCAAAACGTAATCGCTCTGCTTGAGACTGTACATTCAGTAATGAGCTTCGCAAGTGATGGACGCTGGAAGGGCTCAGCGGCTGATGCTGGTAGCCGGCTTGGCTTTCCAAGCCATGCACGGATTACGGTACCTCGCGGTCTTGACCGAACTAGGTTTGAAGCCGCGATGGTAGATATTCAGGCTCTCCACTCAGAGCAGCTAGCAACATTGATCAGATTGGTTCGATACCTCGGCATGTCAATGCTAGACGCTTTTTTCTTCGACGCAGAAGATGCTCATAAAGAAGCCGAGGCGGAAAACATCTTTTATGCGTTCAGCAAAGATAAGCGTGAGCATCGGATCATTAATATTTCTGATCCTGAGCAAATTGTCATTCTGGATAAGGCCGCAGCATTTCAAAAACGACATGGCAGCAGGCGCCCGAAGCCTGCAGCTTGGGGTACATGGGAATCAAAGAACCTACCTGCAGCGCAAGAGCTTTTACTTTCTCACGGACTGAACATTGATGACTGTCGCGCAGCATATGCCTGCGAGCTCTACCAGCGGTCGTCTGGTCACCACGCCCCGATTCTTGGAGGAAAAGCACCCGACGATGAGGATCTGGAGGCTCGGAATGACGTCGCCTACGAGTTAGGGCATTTGCATATTTGGGAAACTGATGCGTACGTCGGTGCCAGGGCCTACATGCGGAAAGAGCCTGCAGGCATCGGGCGCAAAGCCGTCACACAGTAGATTTGGGATTCGATCAAAAGCCCCTAACCTTTAGACCTCAAATAAAAGGAGTAAGGGCATGGATCGTTTTGAGCTGCTTGTATATGCCGTGCTTGCCGTCGTCAGTGCGCTGACCATCGCAGGCGCTATTGGCTACATGGTCGCAGCGCGTCTGGACAAAAAGCGTGGCGACGACTGAGTCTTCAGCGGTACGGCCAGCTACCTGCAGCAAACTGCCCGCTGCCTCTTTTGGCAGCGGGCGCTGATCCAAATCCATCGGCAGGGGACCCTACCGCTGCGATACGCAGTATTTTCCCAAGCCTGTGAGGTCATGGGATGACTTCGGAAGGGCTGTCAGTTTCGGCACCCTAGCGAAAGTGAGCAAAACGCCGAAGCGTTTAGATCAGCTACATGCACGCACGCCATGTGGCGAGCTAGCTTGCCCAGCAAGATAAGCTCGTGCGCCGACTCGCTGACAACAGCTGACCTTGGGTTTTCAGGAAGCTACCGGAGAGTGTCTAGCGACCTCATCTATCCGGAGCACCACCATGGAATTTCGTCACCTCGGTAACGGGCAATACTTCCCACCTATTGCACCAAACGGTCGGGTTTACGCTGTACCTCTTGGGCAGGAAACCCAGGTAGAAATTTTTTGCCTGACCCCAGTAGGCATCATGGGCGCGGGCATCCAATCGCACTGGTCAGAAATCGTTGGCTGTTACTACGACGACGAAACATGGGAGATCATCCCGCGCAATTACTCGGGACGAGGAATGCGCTTCCGCAGAGGCCTATCCTGCATCATGGTGATCGCAGGCAATGAGGCCCTCACGACACACATCCAGGGCTACACCATCCCCATGTGCGTAATTAACCGCATTGCATTCGAGCAGCAGCGTGGCAGTGAGAGATAGCGCGTTACCGCCACCACCCGCTACGCGACACAGGTACCAGCTGGAACGGCACCTACCAATGTTTATTTTATGAAAGTGAAGCCTTTCACTACTAATACAAACGAAAGC
The DNA here is from genome assembly GCF_054071215.1 of Pseudomonas sp. SDO5522_S412. Taxonomy (NCBI): domain Bacteria; kingdom Pseudomonadati; phylum Pseudomonadota; class Gammaproteobacteria; order Pseudomonadales; family Pseudomonadaceae; genus Pseudomonas; species Pseudomonas sp. SDO5522_S412. The sequence continues at coordinate 86,522 of NZ_JBSVWQ010000001.1, forward strand.
TGGCCGGCTGACTAGGTCGTAAGCGTCGCTGCTAATAGCAAATACGGCCTCCGCCCCCGCCGCATGGGCCTGCTGGCTGACAACGAGTAGATTTAGCGCCCTACACTGCTTATAGCCCGAACCCGTCGCCTTCCCTGATCAAGCGCAGCAATATATCTCGCCATAGTTCACTGCTGATACGAGAAAGCCCCGCCAGACCAAGCTGCACGGGGCTTTCGGGATTTACAATCGGGTCAAATCTGTTCGGCACTGCTTATAGGTACTCAGCCGCTACCCTGCCGAATAGAGGTCGCCATGATTAAGCGCTTGGTATCTAGACAGCTTCTTCTCATAAGCGACCAACGTCCGACGTAGCTGACGATTCTCGCTCGCAACGCGGCGAATCTCCGCAAGCCGCCCCTCAACTTGCAGAACGAGGTGACGGTATGGATATTCAACAAACTCAAACGAGGAAGCCGGGTATTTATGTTTGCCATTCCCCTTGGCAATAGTCAGGGGCGCGAATTTGTTTTTTTGTCCTTGCAGCGGCACCAGTTTGCACCAGTAGATCGAATACGCATTCGGGCTCACCTGCTTGATTGATACGCCGGCCACAACAGATTTGACCCCGGTCTTTTTGTACAGCTTCATGGACGTATCCACATAGCTTGCTACCAAGCATCTCGCGTCCGTAAGCAGCTGCTCGTACTGCTGATCCAGCAGGGTGACTATCGTTTGTGCTTCTTTGCTCATGACGAAGGCTCTCTTCTTTGTAAGAGCCAAATGGTGACCGATCGCTGAGCACCCGGGATTCGATTTCAGACCGTTCTACCGTCGGAAATCTACGGAAAGTGGGCGGACTGGCTCAGGCTGTGACCCAGCTTCGCATCAGATGACCGACGGATGACGACATGTCAGTCGCAGAAAAACATAACGTGCAAAGGATGCACGATAGATGACGACGGCAGCCTTGACCCTGTGCGAAACAAGGTCGACATGTTAGAAGCAGATGACAGCGAGCGGGCGTGTATCCCTACCAAGCTGCAACTGGCCAATTTCTGCCAGTTACGAAAGGCAGAAATCGGCCAGAAGCGGTCGCTCATACGCATATGATTTCGCTGTGCCTTACGGTAAGGTTTTGTATATTTTATTAAACTAATAAATTGATTTTCAATCTTCGCTGAGACGAACATGCCAGACAAACTCAAGTGGCGTCTTCTATTTTTGAATAAATGGGGGCCAGATCAGAAATTAGTGATGACTGCCTAACTCTATCCCCAATGCCAAATTGTGTAGCAACTGCTTTAGTCGCCTTGACATAAGATCCGCTGCAGTATGGGGAAACAACAATCTCATCGATCATAGAAGAGAAGTCTATAAGAGCCAAGTGCGGCTTATAAGTGTCAGGCTCGTCTATTTTAGCATCTTTAATTTGCATATATGCTCTGATTTCTCTTTCATGTGCATATGAGTGTCTCTTGTAAATTGGGTCAAGTAGTACATTTTGAGCCTGAGCCCCCATTACGGCTTTATAATCCTCCGGCGTAACCCTAGTGTAATTTACGTATAATACCCTTGCTATTCTTCCATCAAATTCGTTACCAAGTGCTTTTGCGAGCTTGCCCACAGTTGTGCGGATTGCTATCGCCTTCCCAGCATCACCATATATCCTCCACATCGCTTCTGATTCTTCATCACCTTGATACCAGCAGGACACAACTCGCGAGTGAAATAGTCTTTCAGCAAATACTTTGAAGTTGTTGATATCTTTCGACTTGCTGGTGTCATGGGAAAAATACATAGAAGGTGGACATTGATTCTTGACTTGCCTGAGTACGACGGGTGGGGGGTACCCCTCATATGGATCGCTTTTACTGTATGCACCCAAGCCAGTCATAAATAACGCTTTATCATCGAATATATTAATAAGCCTATCCAGGGTCATGTAGCGCCAGATGGTTTCTTTACCCGATAAATTGCCCACTAGAGTCGCTGGCATTTCCCCTCCTAAAGATTTTTTTGATTGTTCTAATAGATCAAACTACGGAGTTTTGTGCAAGCCTCTTACCCATAGTGATCTGCCAATGATTTTCTAAGCGAACTCGAGTGACTGCTTTTGGCCATGCCGGTGGCGACGGGCGGCTTTCGGTTGAATGCGAGCGCCTACAGGGTATGGCCGACGACTACACCCTGATCCCCTGGCGCGGCAAGCCTGCCAGCGAATGCCCCGACGGCCCCCGCTATAAGGCGATCGACAACAGCAAGGCCGTTACCGTGGTTCGCTGGATCGGCCGGCGCCTTCTACAACAACTCGGGGTCAACTAGAAAAAAGCTGGTGGTAGGCGATTTCAGCCTTGGAAATTACTGCAGGCAATTCTGCTGCGATGAAGCCATTAATGCACGCCCTGGTTTTTGGCACGTTGAATCGACTACCTCGATCCCTCATCTCGGCCAGCACAGTTACTGAAATTAGATACTTCCCACAGTCCGGGCATTCGACATCCCTGAACTCGCCTACTGAATACCGCTCGTTGCCCTTACCGCCGCAGATAACACATACGTAATTATCCATCACCACCTCCGTTTGGCTGATCGCTGAACTGTAGCTGATCCCTTCCGAAACTCCACCGCCCGGGCATGGCCCGGCAAGGAACCCGCTGTGTCCGCAAAACAGAAGATCCCGGTCGCCTAAGTGGCTGGCCCTTACCGCGCAGCAACCCGCGAACTGATCGCCGAGAACATTGCTGAGGCCAGGTCGGTAGCCGTCGCCAGCGCCCGCATCGGCTGGCTCCCGCTCTGCCCCCACACCAATACCGCGCACTTCGATGACGACCTGCCCGGTCAAGACCAGTTCTTCCTCGACGGCACCCTAGCGCTGATGGAGCGTTGCGACGCGGTTGTCCTGGTCAATGGCTGGCGTTACAGCGCCGGCACACTGGGCGAGGTCCACCGCGCACGAGAGCTGGGCATGCCGATCTTCGCCTGCCTGGAGGATTTGCCAACAGCCGAAGAGTTCTCCGGCATGACGGTTGTGAATGCCAATGATCTGGTAACGAGGGAGGCTGCATGAGCCGATTCTGTTTTTGTAACTGCCCTGCAGGCTTCTCCGCTGATCCTGAAAGCCACGCACAGGATTGTCCCGGGCGATCCGGCGCGGGCAACGCACGAACTCCAGTGCCGGCCACACTTACCGCTTCGCAGCCGGTGGACAGTGGCGTGGATTTCGGAATTGAAGGGCGATCGGTGCGCGTATCTCAGGAGGTTTACTCGATCTTCCTGGCGCGTGAAGCGGCCGGACGAGAAAAGATCGCAGCCCTGCAACAGCGCCTGACCGCAGCGGATGATAAAATCGACATATTGTCCGGCGGACTGCGGCTAATTATGTCGTTCGGATCAGGTACAAATATCGCCGCGGGTGAAGACCGTTGCCAAGCAACCCCTCAACAGAGCCGATGGTCTCGCCAACACACCGACTCGTTGAAAATTTTGCTCTCTACAGGGCTTGCCAAATATGCTTCAGAAAGGTGAATGATAGGAGCCTCTACGGTATAGAATATAGAAAATCTATTCGCTCGCATCATGTCAAAAACCTGCGGCCCCCATTGTGCAACCTGCAAAATATGGAGCGCGGCTGCCGCGTCCAAGACTGAACGATAAGTACTACTGGAAAAACATCCTTCTCGATCATGTTTAACTTTATTGTAAGCGTCATACCAATTGATTGAAGCGGTCGGAAGTAGAACATTCCAGTATTTGAATGGCTGGAAAACTCTACCAGGGTAGTCTTTCAGCTCCACCTTCCATTCTGTCAATCGCAGAGGGTTGCCAACTCTGACGTAGTGCTTTGTGGAATACCGCCCCTTGGCCTCCTCTGCTAACTGGTTTGATCGAAGGACTCCAGCCCAGCAGGCTTCCACCTCAGTACAGAGCAAAATTAGAAGTTCGCGCAATCGGTGTCCATAACAGAGGTCATTAGCACGATTAGGCTCAACAACCCGAAATAAATCTTTAACCTCAAGCAATAAACTTTCAGTCGCAACAACGGACTCCAAGTAAGTCCTACCATAAATATTGCGTGGACTTAACTGATCGTAGTTATTCGACCAACCATCATCGAGAGATATTCCGCGCCATATTCTAGGATAGTACTGACCTGGCTTAAGATGCAGCTTATGAAATTCGTCAGGCAAATGGCGGGCATTCTGCCTAAGAACCTGCCGAATAGCGTCAAGGCCGACCTCTTCGGAAACATCAGCCTCTCCGGTTGCATTCTGAACTTGTACTGTTGCGGTTTGATACCAACCACCATACTGACTAAACCAACAACGCGCCTCTTGGCGATCATAGGAGGCAAAGGCCAAACTACCATCAATCGAAATAAAGCCGTAATAATGAGCCATAACAATCCGTGTCTTATGAAATTGTTTAGCATTCTAGCTCGAGTCTGATCTAGAACAAGGCCTTTAACTCGGCCACCTCTACCCCAAAAAATCATCATTGCCCCCTTGATTAGGCGGGCGAGGAATTCCTATGTCCGCAATTCTTGAGCATTTACACCAGGCCGCGAACGACGCACTGGTCAGTATCAGCGAACACCTGTGGCCAGGCGCCAAGCTGGCTCTCGTGGTTTACGAACCAGGAAAACCCAAGCTGGATATCGTGCTCAAGGATAAAGGTATTGATCTAAACGAAGTGGTCAGCGCCCTGCGCCGTCGCGGCAGCATCGACGGCGACAACGCCTACAAGCGCGATCTGTGCGACGCGATTGTCGGGGCGCTGGCACTGGGCGCCCAGAGCACCAACCCGCCACCGGCGGATCACTGGGGTCAGCGCTTCTGGGATATCGGCCGGGAGGAGCGCGCCAGCAGCGAGCAACTGCTGAAAGCACTGACGGCGCTCACCCAGATACCAGGCGAAAGCCGCCAGCGAAATCCTTGATCTGGGGGATGCAAGTCGACTGCTGGGGCACACGGACAAGCGGATAACCGAGACTGTTTATCGACGGGTCGGGGAGATCGTGAAGCCCACCCGATGACTCCGAAATTTGGAAGAGTTGCGGAAACCGCCCGAAATGATGCGGAAACGATCAGGCGCTTAACTGAAAGCATCGCCAGAGGCCAGAAACACAAAAGCCCCGCAATCGCGGGGCTTTCGTTTGAATCTTGGCGGGAAACCAGGGATTCGAACCCTGGAGACGCTATTAACGTCCGCCGGTTTTCAAGACCGCGATGCAAACTCAAGCGGGCCGGTACCTTGGCGGCCTTAGGCGCTCCATTACTCGCAACCACCAACCAAGCTACAGGCGGCATTCAGCAAGGGGGGCGGTTTTGGTTTGGGAACTGTTTTTGCCCTTCTCTGGGTTCTGCCGTTCTAAGTCAAGTACCTTCGTTTCACCAGCTGCTACGCTTCTCTCCATACGGAGAATCAGCTATGCCAAAATCAGACCTACTTCCCTCCCTTCTCTCAAAACTTTATGAAAACCAGCTGGCCCTCGAAGCTTCTATTATGGAGCTATCGAGTTGGATTGAGCAGCGCGGCTCCGCCGAGGTGGCTGAGAATGTGCGTGGTGCTCTGCACACCCTTGACGAGAACGAAGAGTTCATAAAGCTCACTCTGGCCGTCCTTATGACATCAGAATGATCGAAGCTCAAATCTAACACGTAGCCTCAACCGCCTTTATCAGAAACCGGTAAAGATTTGATGCTCAGGGTGTGTGGGTTTTAAGCCCTTCCGCAAACCAAAATCCCGAAGACGTGCACCGCTTCTTGAAGGAGATGAAACAAGTAAAAATGGCGACCTTCCGCTAGGTAGCGCCCAAACCTTCTCATTCAATTGATCCACGGATCAATCTCCCGTACCCTTGCTTCAACCGAATTTAAACATGAATGGACCTCATAAAATGAAGATTTTGGACGACATACTTTCGTCTATCTCAGGGAATACAAAAACCAGGATAAGCGACCCATTGCTTGGGGCCTTTATCATATCCTGGATCACTTGCAACTGGAATCATCTAGGAGTCTTAATATGGGGCGAAGGAAGTACTTCTGACAAAATCCATAATTTCTATATTTTCTTAACTGAAACTAAATTCATAGCTTTCAATACATTGTTTACGATACCCGCACTACTAACAATATTTTATCTTTTTCTTCTACCGTGGATATCACTTGTTGCAAAATTGATTTTAGAGTTCGCCAACAACAAACTACATCACCAAGCTGTCACAACCGAATTAAACCAAATAAACTCACAAAAAGATTTAAACAAAGCAAGATTACTATCAAACCCCGACAAACCTTTTCTAGAAGAAAGCATTAAGCTTGAATTAAATCGGAGAGAAGAAATTCTCGAGCATTTAAAGCTGCGAACCAAAAGACTTATGGCGAGAGCGCTTGAGGCAGAATCCGCATCAAAAGAGGCCGCCACTAAGGCTGAAGAGGCTTTAGCTAGAGCTAAAATAATTCTAATTGAAAGATCCAATAAAAATCATCAAGCGAGGCTAGAGCGAAATCGATTCCAAATAGAGAGCAAGCGACTCAGGGCACTACAGGAGTCTAATCGCTTCCCCTCTGCTTATCTTTATATGTCAATGATTGAAAATGGCATGAACAAGGATTACATACACATATCAATGACGACAGCAGCGGAAATCGTTGCTGCAGTATTTGGATATGATAGTTTCAAGGACCTCATCAAAGACCAAAACTTTAATAACGACGAGCTTTCTAAAGTCGAGTACATATACTACGACCAAAAAATACTTGCTCAAAAATTAGAGACCATCGTGGACGAGTCCTCTATAAAAAACGAAAGCTTTACTTCTGACATTATTTTTGACCATGTGACAGCCATGTTTGAATCTCTCAGCATGGAGCTGATAACGCTTGATGAGATCGTAGAAAAAAGCAATGATTTTTTTGAATCATCCAAATACGAACTATTTGAACTTGAAGAGCTTTCTTCTGAAATGGCCATTTCAAATACTACTTATGAGGAAATTGACTTTGAAGACATGGATTACATAAAACACTCCGGAGGCTTCACCTCCCGAATTAAAGCAATGGCAAGTGGCACTCACTATAAATTTGAACGTGCGCCTGGACAGAAAATGAGAATTTTTGCAGAAGTTAAAAGCGATGCAATTGTTGGTGAAAACGCTTTAGGCCCAATGGTATTCGGGGATATAAGCGGCAAAATCGTTGATACGCATACAGAAGAGGAATATGGTCGATAAGTTTCTATTACGTAAAAAACGAGAACTTAAGTCTTCCTTGGTTTTAATAGCCCTCGTTACTAGCTTCTCAAGCTAACACGAGGGTTTACTCCCTTCTGCCCCTGCAGGGGAATTAGACCCCTCACCCTGCGCCTGTAGGCAGCACCAGGCCGGAAAACACTAAGTTCTCCTCGCTTGTATCCTGCGCCAAGCGACCAGAAACGGCCCCAATAATGTCCAATTTTTCCCTAAACTACGCAGACCGTTAAACGCAGCGGCTCATTAGCGGCAGTCGCGTAGCCGCTACAGGCAGCTATCGGCCATGAGCCGCCGTTCGTCGATGAGCGCCGCAAGCGGTCAATCGATCAGTTTGAAATGTCTCCGACTACGCTAACCCGAACTGATAAAAACGAGAGTGGCTGAATGACCAAAGAAGAACTGAGACAACAGCTGCGGGAGCAGTTTGAGCAGCACTTGCAAGCGTGCCCCGATGCTGTAACGCTGTACGCTGCGGAGCCGCAGCCCGAAACAAGGCCGTGGAAAAAGAAACCGAGCGCTCTTGATCAGGCGTTTGCACAAGACCTGGCGGATATCGAAAAAACACTGCTGGCCAAGGGCTAACAGAGCAGAGCCTTATGCCAACTACAAGGAAAAATCCATGAATGAAGAGACGCGCATGACCCTGGAAGACATTGACTTCAGCAGGGTGGAAATCAACCCACCTAAACCAACGCAAGATCAGGCACAGATTTTATTGCGTACTGTCGAAGGCGCTGGTATTGCGTTATGGCGTGAATCACCGACTCAGCATGCTGAAATGCTACCCGCTCGGCGCGACTTGTTTAAGTACGAAGGTGGCTATAGTTGGGGCTACAGGGGCGAAGGCTGCAAAAATCTGGCATTTGCTATTGTTGGTCGTGTGTATGAATTCGACGATCTGTCGCAAGACGATATGTACGAGAAAGCAATCAAACTGGTGGAAACACTGATTCCAACCCTTAAACAGAATGTCGACCATGATTTGAGTGTCAACGCTATTCGCGAAAGTATTGGTGATGGAAAGCGTCCGATTTTCGACTGATTTATCTACAAAGCCTCGATGATCTGGGGCTTTTCCTTTATGGGAATCCGGCAGAATTCGGACAAAATCGTAGGCTCGATTTTCCGAGCTGTGAATCGCCCCTAATTTAGTAGTCAATCGATGACTGCGATTGGCCGTTTGCTGCCTGTGGTGATCGGCCGAAAACGGACAAAACGAGCCAAGGGGCAAGCCTATGAGGTCAGGGCGGCTCATGAATTAAGCACCTTGAAACAGCATTGCGCGATCTAGATTCTGCTAACGTTGACCACTTTAATCCGCCCATTCATTTTCTGTGAGGAATAACATTTGAGCTCAGCATATGCCTTTGATCTTAAGTTGGTCTGTGGCGGCTATGGTTACTTTTCAACACTAACATTAGGTAGCGCACCGGACTCAACCGGCGTTGAGGTTCGCAAGCCATCATTGGTCAACAGCGAAGTGTTTCCTGCCGCCCTTGAGGAATTAGGAGTAAGTTACATCATAGTTAATAACGAAAATAGCTACTACGACTGGACTTGTATTCAAGGGTGGGCGATTGCAGATGAGAAGTTTGTAAGGGAATGCATACCTCACTGGATAAAAAAAAGAAAGTGCTTGATTTCTCCTTACGGGTCTTTCACAGATATCGAGCTGGCATCAGCATCTATTCGAAAAAGAAGTTTTCGAGGCAAGTTCAAAAAAAGAATATTAGATAGAGATGGGAACAAGTGCATTAATTGCCCAGAAACGGATGGGCTAACTTTGCAGCATGTAAGACCATACTCGCAGGGTGGGGAAACCAGCTTTAGGAATTTAGTGACGCTGTGTGAACGTTGCAATCAGGATATGGGGGCCGGAACTTATAGGGAGCTATACGATCTCGCAAGTTTACGTTATTCGTATGAGCCTTCTTTGCTGAGAAACTCTGAGGTGAATGAGCGAGCAATTATCCGTGCAGCTCAGTTTTCTACAAATATTATGCATACCCGGTGTGAGCTTTACTAGGTAGTTCTAGAAAGGGCGCGTTGTAGGGGCAAGTCACATCTGGATCCTGACGTCCTCATGTGGCCGATCGCGAAAGACCTGAACCGGCGAAAAGCAGCATTCAACGTTTCCTAACCCTACAACCAAAGTAATAATAGGTAGCTAAAAGCAGTGGCGTCGGGCTCTGATGCGCATCCCCCTTCAATCTAAACAGCGCCAAATTGCATATCGTTACAAAGTACGATCTAGCCCGAGACGATTTGCAGGCAGAAATCCTTTTGTTTCGGATTGGGTTGCGAATTCCCATTGAGTGGGAGATGCGTTGCGGCGGCGGATTTCTAGCTCTACACATCAACTCTAACTGGGAGTGAGGTACACCACTCTTACGGAGCTTTGGATAATTGGCTGATTTTTCAGGCTATTCAAAGATTATCGATAGCTAAATGGATGTCAGAGCTCCAAAGCTACAAACAGATAGCATACAGCCTGCATGACCGAATGCTATAGACAAAAGAAGGTATTTAGTGTCAAGCTGAAACTATTTGCCCGTAGGCAATTTTCGATCGCTCGTTTTGCAGGGAGGCAAGATGTTAACATCTATTGAATTGAAGCGTTTTAAATCAATCTGTAACGATTCGCCAATACCGCTTGAGAACTTTTCTATTCTATGCGGCTCAAACAGCAGCGGGAAAAGCTCGCTTATTCAGGCGATATTGTTTTTGAGCCAAAGTTTTGCCTCTAGGTATGACAGAACATCTTTTGTCCTTAACGGGAACTTGGCAAAGCTCGGATCGTTTGCTGATATAAAAAGCTACTTTACAGAGGATGAGGATTTTGAAATATCATTCAGTCTAGGTCTAAATCATAATACTTGGTATTCAGATGGGCTTGAGCATGCAAAGATAATAGAAGCAAAGTTTTTGTTAGGCAAGCGCAATGGTAAAGGTGCGAGCCTTGAGGATGAGCTACATCCAGTTATCATAGAATCTGATATTAAGATTCTGATAGTTAAAGATGGTCAAGAAAGTTGGGAACGACTACGAATTAGAGATGCGGCATCTTTTGAGGCAGAAGCCCAGAATACAAATGATCAGCTTTATGATATAGTAGAAATTGAATCAAGCGAATTCGCCGAGATGAAAAGTAAGTATCCTGGCTTCAAACCGAAAGGAATGAAGAAAGACGGCTTCCTTCCCACTTCTCTGGTTTTTGAGTACGACCTTACTAGTCGAATTAGTCGTGAATCTGTTCGGGCGATGTCGATCCCGCCTTATGAATATACAGTGCTTACTAAAATGGCTGCTGAAAGTCAGGATTCCGTGACTATACCTGCAGCGGTATTCGTAAAAATCAAACAGTTGATTTCGGAAGAGCAACTCAGGATAAAGTTGGACTATAAAGTTCCTGACGCCCTTCTTAAAGTTTTAAAGTCTAACGCGCAGTTAAAGAAAAACATTAATCTCGAAGATTTCATTAAGCAAGATATTCACTCAAAATTTCCGCTAAATCCTGATTTATTAGATCATGCTTTATTAAAAGAGCAGAAAGTGAATGTGCGGACTTGGCATACATTCGTAAGAACTCTACCAGATGCGACTAGAGCGGAGCTATATCAGTTTATCAAAAAAAATCTCAACCCCCTTAGCGTTGCATGGTACGAGAGTTCAGCAAAAGTAAAATCTACCGACTCTTCAACTCTAAAGTCTTTTAGAATGCTAGAGCGCTACGTGAATTATTACTTCTCCCGATCTGTGAAATACTTAGGGCCATTACGAAACGAGCCTCAAGCGATTTATCCAACCATTGGAATGGCAAATCCACGCAGTATTGGTCTTAAAGGAGAGAATACTGCTGCAGTGTTGCATATCAACGAAAAGCGGATGATCACTTATTACTCGCCGCAACAACAAGAGGGCGGCGGCATATCCTTAGTTAGATTAGATGCGCAACTAATTGATGCCTGTAAAGACTGGTTGTCCTTCTTAGGAGTTGTAGACGACTACCAGACTGCCGACACAGGGAAACTGGGATACGAGCTTAAGGTAAAAACCAATCCAAGCGATACAGTCTGGCAAGACCTAACGCATGTCGGTGTAGGTGTTAGCCAGGTTTTACCAATTGTTCTAATGGCTTTGCTCTCAGACAATGATGACCTCTTGATTTTTGAACAGCCAGAATTGCACCTGCATCCAAAAGTTCAATCTAGACTCTGCGACTTTTTCATAGCTATGTCGATGGACAATAGACAGTGCCTAATAGAGACGCACAGTGAATACATTATTACAAGATTGCGCTCGCGAATTGCCCAAGCTGAGAATACAAAGCTTAAAGATATAAGTAGTATTTTTTTTGTAGATAAACTCAATGGTATATCCACCTTCTCGAAAGTCGACGTAAGTAGATTTGGTGCTATCGAAAATTGGCCCAAAGACTTTTTTGATGATTCCAATAGAGAGGTTGAAATAATAATACGAGAGGCCGCTAAAAAGAGAAAGAAAGAGCAGGTTGAGAAAATGCGGATGCTAAAAGACAAGGGGGGCGAATAATATGCAAGCAATTGCTACTTGCGAGTTCCTACTGTCGCCAGCACTTTGTGAATCGAATGTAGTAGATGATTTTTTTCTAAGTCTTACCCAGCTACATTCCGACATTTTACACTCGTCGGCGCCTCCTTTGATTGAAGAAGACGCATATTACAAATTGGTCGCATCAGATCGTTTCCCGACTGACAAAGTATTCTCTCAAAACATAAAGGAAAACGGGGTTTCCATTTTTACCGCCCAAGATATTACAACGCTTGTAAATAAAATTTTGGTAGATGCAAAAAGTTTATCTGATTCTGACCAGTACTGGGTTCAAGAGTGGAAAAACCTCCTTATTACCCCCCCTATAGGGGCTGTTTCTGAGCAACGAAGGGAGGAGCTAATTGAGTTTTTTTCCACCCTTGCCATCTATTCTTTATCGAACGATAAAGCTACATGCGCTCTACACTTTGAAAATGAAGCTTCAAATGAAACGAGCCTTCAAGGCGAGCTCGTGGATGCATTTCCGCTGGACGTAGTTTACCCGTTAAATGTTTCAAAAGTTATTAATGTATTTCCCGTGTATAAGAATTTTCTATGTGTTATAGGTCATGAGTTTTTCTTAAGTGATGTGAAGAGTGAATATGACTTTAAGCTCGCAATGTTCGCGGGAGCTCTTAAAGTGATGTCACAATCTAATTACTCCACTGATCAGTTTGAGTTGGATTCATTTTTTATTGGGCGCGATTTCATTGATTCGCTTAAGCGCAATCAATCATATATATCCTGCACCTACTTTGGCGTGGTTTTTGATACGGTCATTAACTTATTGGCGGGTACGCCGAAAAATGAACTTTCGCCATTCCGGGTGGGAGTAAACTCTACCGTTCAACGACTAAGCTCAGATAAGAGCATGAAAGCGTTCCGCACCCATATAACCAGTTCCGGACTAGCACTGCGTCTCATGTACTGGCAAAGTAACGATGGAAAAATTCTCCTCGCAAACGTAGGCCCAAAAAATGAGTGTAAAATTTCAGAGTGACGCTCGTTAGTATCCTATCGGGAGCGCCTGCTGATTGTGTGAATGTAGGATAAATCGCAAGTATTGAGGAGCTATCAATCCAATTCCGGCGTCTATCGCTGTATTGGGTGTTGGCTATTAGGCTGAATTCTCAATGGAAGATTCGCGGTGCTCCTGATGATTGATGCCGGACTTTTGCAACCCTGCCCGGATACCCTAGGCGTGCACCAAAAACCTGCGCGCCGAACTCGGACGAGGTTGAAGGTGTGTATGAATCGTCGCTGCTTCTGTAGACGACTTCAAGCGTCAAGGTAGGGCTGTTTACCCTGCGTAACTGCCCGCTTTTGGCCGATTGCTGCCTTCCACAGCGCGATCACCGGTCAGCAATCAACAAACCAGTTGTAAAAATGGTATCCCGCGGTAACCGACACAGCACATGTGCCAAGCGTCAATAGATACCACTGTCCTTCGACACCAAGCCACCACTGCACCTTGAACAGAAGAGCCCCCACCAATACGCAGGCCAGAACACCAAGAGCTAGGCCTACCAACGCGAACAGCCGAGCCCCTAACGCTGGATTTCCGCCGTGCCAGTTCTCACTCAGGCAAAAGGGGCAATGATTGGACGAAGGCGAATACCCCCAGAAACCACGGCTATATGACGCTCTCGGAACCATCGCTTTGCCACAGTTGTGGCAGGTAACCATCGAGTGTCTCATACCGCACCTCAGCTCAAATCGTCTTAGATGAGCCCATGGTGCGCTGCCGCTGAAAAAACCCAACTGCGTGACCTGACATCTACCCAGCAACCGGTCTGAGCTGGGCATCAAACCCTTCTGGCCAGCTAACCGAGGTTGTGCTGTACACGACCGACTCTATTAAATGCTCCCGGTGGTTGACTGGCCTCGCCCGGTCGCTAACGAGATTCAGGACGCCAGTTCAACTCCTTAAATAGCCGCTCATCGGAAATACGTGCAAGGGGGGCACTTATGGGGGCACTTAATAATGAAATTTTAAATAAATCCATTTAAAACAATATCTTATGTATAAATCTTTAATTCCCCCGGCTCCACCAAATAATCATCTAAAGACGTCCACGGACGTCTTTTTTTGTGCCTGAAACCCAGCAAAATCAAGGCTTTTTGGTCTGCCGGCGTCCATGGACGTCCGGCACAATCCACGACATCGGGTATTCCAGATGGTATTCCAAGCCCTTCAGTGGTAATTTTTGGAATACCAATTGATGTCATGGAACACCTCATGTGCGCCCAAGCCACCCGCCTCTCTGACCGCCAACTCAAAGCGGTAAAGCCGAAAGACAAGGACTACGTCCTCAGTGATGGAGACGGTCTACAGCTGCGTGTGAGGGTCAATGGCTCTACGCTATGGAACTTCAACTACCGGCAGCCGATTACCAAAAACCGCATCAATATGGGCCTCGGCACCTACCCAGAACTCTCGCTCGCTCAAGCCAGGAAGAAAACGGTCGAAGCCAGAGAACTTCTCGCTCAGGGCATCGACCCGAAAGAACAACGTAGCGAGCTGGCGCAGACAAAAAGGCAGGCAACCGAGCACACATTCGAGAACGTGGCGTCTGCCTGGTTTGAACTGAAAAAGGATTCTGTAACTCAGGCTTATGCCGAGGACATCTGGCGCTCGCTCACGCTGCATGTTTTTCCAACGCTAGGAACAACACCTATCTCGCAGATCAATGCCCCGACGGTCATAGAGCTGCTGCGCCCTATAGAAACCAAAGGCAGTCTGGAGACAGTGAAGCGACTGACCCAACGGCTCAACGAGATCATGACCTACGGCGTGAACTCGGGAATGATCTTTGCCAACCCGCTCAGCGGCATCCGGGCTGTTTTCAAAAAGCCGAAAAAACAGAACATGGCTGCCCTCCGCCCCGAAGAGTTGCCAGAGCTGATGGTAGCCATCGCCAATGCGAGCATAAAAAGAACCACACGCTGCCTGATCGAATGGCAGCTCCACACCATGACCCGTCCTGCGGAAGCCGCCACGACCTCCTGGACTGACATTGATCTCGACAAGAAAACCTGGACGATCCCGGCGGAGCGTATGAAGAAGCGACGCGCTCACGTCATACCGCTGACCGAACACGCACTTGCTCTGCTGGAAACGATTAAACCCTACAGTGGCCACAGAGAGTACGTGTTCCCTGCTGACAGAGACCCACGGACTCACTGCAATAGCCAGACAGCAAACATGGCCCTGAAACGAATGGGCTTTGAGGGTCGATTGGTGAGCCACGGCATGCGCTCCATGGCCAGTACCATCCTGAACGAACAGGGATGGGACGCTGAACTGATCGAGGTCGCACTTGCGCACGTGGACAAAGACGAGGTACGCAGCGCTTACAACCGAGCAGATTACATTGAGAGAAGACGCCCCATGATGATCTGGTGGAGTGAGCACATTCAGCATGCGGCTACCGGCAGTTTGTCAGTGTCAGCTATCAAGGAAAATCGGGATAAAAAAGTCGTTGCTATACGGTGAGCAAGGGCTACACAGTTGGAATATACCGGCTTCGATGGTGCAACCGTCCCTACTTGCATCTTTACGTTGAAAAATGCCCACAACCCAGACTTTAAGGGTGGTTAGGTACGACTTTCAGATTTCAGAGGTGCAGCCCAGCAAGGGCAGCGCGATTTGGAGATCATCCAGGCTACACGCGAGATCGAAAAATAAATGTCCAGGAAAATGAGCATCATCGTGACTCGGCTCGACACTTTTATGCAGCTGGTGAATGGCAAGCCGGAAACGGAGAAGAACAGCACGTTGTTGGTGGTTATCCGGTGACCGCCTCGACTCCAGAACTACAACGATGCCTTGATGCCTACCATAAGTATCGACTGCAAGCCGTCGCCTTGTCGGTTGCGGCGCTGCTCATGATGGTTGCCATGCAGCAATTGCCGGCTGAGTCCGTCCTGCTTGTCGGCAGGAAAGTGGGCTATCACGACCTCTTTACCGTATTACTGGCAACCCTATTCCTTGCCGGCGCGCTGGCATGGGCGGGTTATACCTTTCATCGCCTGCGCCAGCGTAGCTACGCAAACACGCTCGATAAACTCAATAACACCTTGCAAAACCAGCAACTGTCCGCTGTCCAGAACACCATTGCCACAGTCCGCGAACAGGCAAAGAGACAGCCACTGATTGCTGAGGCGCTGCAATCGCTGCAACTCCCGCTGAACCAACACCTCGACAACCTGACTCGGCGTCAGTTGCACAGCGAGCTTGCAGCTGAGTGCGCCAAGGCAACCAGACAATGTGACCAGCGTCTGAAAAATATCAAAAACCGAATTCCGCTAGTCATGGCCGAAAACAGCGTTCGCAATACACTAAGCGGTCTGCAACAGCGGCGCGAACAGCTTCATCGTCAATGGCAGCAGGCTTATCCGACACTGTCCTGGTGGAACAAGCTGAAATACGGCGGGGAACTGGACTTCAGCGAGATGGATAAAACCATCCATGAGCTGGAGAAAATGCAGAAAAAGATGCTATGCAAACATGCCGAGGACTTTGCCCTACTCGATACGCACTTTGCGGAGCTGAGCAACAGGGCAAAAAATAGAATCATATCCAGCCAGCAACAGATCCAGCACTTCATTGCCACCGAGGTGACGCGCGAACAGGTAGAGAACCTACCGCTGACTGCGGCACTCTGGTTCTCAGCCCTTTCGGTGCCGATTTCCGCCTGGGCGGATATGGCCACAGCAGGAGATATCTACGATGCCCTGCGAGAAGTAAACGGCAATTATGCGGGTATGAGCGATGCCGAAGTCTGGTGGCAAACCCTGTTCATGCCCAGTGAACAGCTCGCCGGGCTGGCCTCCTTGACCAAAGGTGCTTATTTCGAGCAGCTGGTTGCTGCGGATACAAGCGGAACTCTTTTTGAGCATTTCAACAACCCTGGCACCGACATCATCATTGATGGTCAGGCATACCAACTCAAAGCCACCGCCAGCGCCGTCTACGTCAACAGCGTCGAAGAGGATATTCCGGTCATCGCCACTTCAGAAGTGGCAGAACAGACCCGAGCCATCAACTCTGGCTACAGCAATGAAGAACTCGAACGCTCGGTAGAGCTTGCACTCGGCGACTCAGTTATTGACGTCAAAGATACGGCTGCTGATGCGTTACTGAGCGGCATCGGTGGGCTGGGACTGTTTGCCACCATACAGGGCATCAACCATGCAGCAGAGCGTCACAAGAACGGTGGCGATGGGGTTGAATCGATATTTGAAGGCGTCGGCGTTGCGATCGAAGGTACCGCACGAGCGCTGGTTGGCACTGCCGAACTGGGCTACAAGGTGCTCGCATCAAGACCGAGCCGCTTTGTAGGCCGCGTCCTTTTGACCGGGCTGAAAAAACTAGATAAGAAAATGATGGGCCAATAATCGAGAAACGGTCACCGACCAAAGAATTCAGACCCATCCGGGACGGGTTCAATCAGCGTATTGGGCACGCGCGCAAGGTATTCCCCGATGGAAGCTGGAATGAGCCAGCAATAATACAAGGATTGGAGCCAGTGTGTTCGATACCTGCGTTGCTCGCCTCTCGCTGCTTCCCTGTCTGTTTAGCAAATCCGTTTACATAAAAATAGCGCAATGCCAGCATCCCCCTTACCCTACAGCCTCATGCAAGGACGTTGAGTGAGCACCCAATTCAAATTCCTGACACTTCCCCAGCGCTCGGGAACCGTTGCAAACGTATTCATCCACGGCTACTCGGCCGGCCACGACATGGAAGACCGCTCCTCCCTGCGCAAGTACATTCCTTCGTCATTACACAACTGCATCAACATCTTCGCCTTCTGGCCATCGGGTCATTGGAGCCAGTTCGACGAATTGTCCACCAAAGGGATTCTGGCGGCCGGCCGATTCAACCTCCTTGCCGGCGCTGGTGCCGCAGTCGCCGATCGCGCTCTTCATTTCAACATCAGCCGCAAACGCGCCACCGCCATGGGCAAGACACTGCTCAAGCAGCTCGAAGCCTACATTCTCAAGCATCACTCCTACGTGGGGACTGTGAACTTGGTCGGGCACTCGCTCGGTGGACGCGTGGTGATCAGCGCACTGCGCGAGCTGCTAAGCAACCAGGCTCCTGACGGCCTCGAAGTCGGTGACGTACTGTTGATGGCTGCCGCCTCTGAACTCTCGGGGGAAGAAGCCTCTGCAATCGGCAAACGCATCAAGGGCAGCCTGTGCAATGCCTTTTCGAGCGCCGACAATATCCTGCTGTTGAACCTTGGCGAAACCAGTGCAGGTCGCAACCCAGTTGATAACTGTAAGAACGTCGAGATGCCCGAATTTGGCCATACGGACTATTGGCCGCGTTTGGAGAGGGTACTGCGAGCTTCACGTTTCCATGGTTATCAAGGCGGCCTACCAGCGTCAACTCAGGCACAGGCAATCGTAAAGAATCCCGATCCGGTTGTGTCCGACCATCTGCTCTACGACCTGCTCGAGCTGACCAGCGACCGAATCCGTAGCCAGGTTGTCAAGCACCTGCGTACCAGTAGTTGGACGAGCTTTGAAACCGACAATTCGTTGTATCTGCTGACCAAGGAGCTGCAATTGCTCGGCGGGCACTGCCTGGTCAATCTGGCCAGGGGTAGCGGGCTCAAGTACGTGCAGATCCTGCTTATGCTCGCAGAGCATTATGACCTGGTGAATGAGTTACACGATTGTGCGCAAGTGATCGAACTGGAGGCACTGCTGATCAGCCAGTTCTTCCAGTCTTCTTTTGGCGAGGGCCACGCGTTCGCTTCGAAGAAGGAAATTCTCCAGCAAGTTGGCGCCATGCCCGAGAAAGGCTACTTCGAACAGGTGGATGCCTTGGCAGCCAGCCTGACGATAACGTCATACTTCTCGACACCTGAAGCGCCTGCGCCCGTGTATCGGGAGACAGGCTCGGCGCTGTCCAAGGCGAACAAAGAACTGGTATTGGCATCCGCATCGATACTGCCATCGCTCAGCGCACTGATACCAACTGTGCGCATGAAGACGGCGATCACCAATTTGAAAAGTGCGGTCAAACCAGGCTACTCGGCATTGATTCCGGCCGTTGCCATACTCTTCTATGCGCGCGTGAAGCTGAATAACGAAGGACTGCTCTAACGCCCACGCTAGTAGGCCTGGCCAGCAACGCTGGCCAGGCTCACGCGATCAAACCACCCGATACTCCCCTTCAATCACCGCTTGCGAACTAAACGCCTGGCTCAATTGGGTCTCCAGCTCCGCCAGCTGCGTTTGCCGGTTGCGCAGGTTGTCCAGGCTTTCCTCCTGCTCGACCAGGATCTTCTCAAACGCTTTGATCTGCGGCGCGAAAATTTCCATCACTTTGTCGTGATCTTTGAGCAGCTTCATTGGCTCGGCAAAGTGGCTCTTGACCACTTCGGCGAGGTCATTCTGCAGCTGTTTGAGCTCCGCCTCCGCACGCTGCTGCTGAGCAACGCTGATGACGTCGGTCAGCACCTGGATACCAGCGCCGATCGGCCCGGCCCAGCGGCTGATATTGGCGGCCAGTTTGGTGGCTTCCCAAGGCTTGAACTTATAAACGTAGCCGGTGAGGTTTTTCAGGGTCTCTCGGGCCAGGAACACGCCACTCTTGATGCTTTCGACGGGAATCTTCGACACCGCACTCAACGCCCTGCTCGAGGCCGACAAGGCCGAGGCAGTGATGCTGTCGGCAAAGTCTGACGAGGTATCCAACTGATGCTCGATGCTGGCGCTGATGCCATTCATGATGGTGGAGGACTGGTTGAACGCCGTGCTGAACAGATGGTCGATGCGAAACCGCAATTTCTCGCCGATGTCGTTCTTCGTGAAACCGATTTCCGCCTCAAGAAAGGCGTGAACCTGATCACGGGGCAAGGTGCGAATGCTGTTAAGCAGGTCTTTTTCCAGGTTGCTAAGCTCCTGGTAAAGGTTGCCGACGGTGGCAAGGACTTTGCGCTTGCCCTCATCAATGTCTTCCTGGATGCGCGCCGAGTCACGACGCTGGTTAGCAGCCAGCAGCTCGAACTTGATCAGTTCATCCTTGGCCATGGCGATCTTCTTGCCCAGCACGTCGCGCACGACGTCGATACCAGTCTTCTTGATAAGGGTTTCACGACCGCTGCCGTCCAGTACCCGTTGGGTGACCTGCTTGAGCTCGCTGATGCGCGAACGCTGGTCATACAGGTCCTTTTGCTCAAGCCAGAACTCCAGCCCGCGGCTGTTGGGGTTGGAAGCAACGCAGACCACGTTGATCGCTTCGCGCTCGGCCGGCGACAGGTCAACAAAACGCTGTAGTTTATCCAGCAGGTTGTTCTTCTTGATGCTGCTCTGTTGCTGAAATTCTTCGGCGTCACGCAGGTCTGCCACTTCATCCATCTTGTTGATAACGAAAATAGTCGAGCTGAGCTTATTGAGATCGCGCAATACCCAGCGAACGATGTCCTGATGGCTTTCCTTGAGCGGGTTGGTGGCGTCGACCACGTAGAAAATCAGGTGCGCTTCGGATATGTAGTTCTTGGTGATATCGCCGTACTGGACCAAGGCGCCATTTTCAGCGGCTTTTTCCTTATCACCGAAAAGACCGGGGGTATCGACGATTTCGCAGCGGTCCTGGAGGTTATCAGGACGGTAGATCGCCAGAGCGTCCGAAGACTCGTTGGTGTCGATTTTCATGTCCTTCATGACCTGGCCCAGCCAGCCGGCAACCACGCTGGTCTTGCCGTCAGAGAACGCACCCAGAAGGGCAATGCGCAAGGCATCGGTCTGGACATCACCAATAGCCTTTTTGATCTTGTCGATGTCCTGGGTCACGTCCAGCCCCAGTTTTTCAAGCGCACCAACAAGGCTCTGGAGGTTGTCGAGCGACTTGATGACCTCGGTCTTGCTGGCGTTGAACTGCTTAAATTGTTCCATAGGGTTTGGCTTCCACTTCGTTTTTCAGCGCCTGGATAGAGGCAATTTTTTCATCGAACAAGGCACCGACGTCGGCCATCTTGCGACGTTCGTCATCCAACTGGTTCAGGGTCGAGCCCTCAATCTGCGCCTTGATTTTCGCCAGCATGGCCTGGGTGTCCTGATCGAATGTCTTCTCGCTGGCAACGCGTTCTTTCTTGATGGCCTCGGTGACATTGGCTTGCGCCTCGGCGATCTTCTTACTGCGCCCGCCAAAGAAGTAGCTCAGGCCTGCGGCAATTACTCCAACGATACCGCCAATAACCGCGCCGACAATGTTACCCACGACGGGGAAGAACGAGCCGAGCGCGAAACCACTCATGGCATAACCACCGACACTCAGCAGCAAGCCACCGACATCGGAAAAACTGAAGCTGATTGCATCCATAGCGCTGGAAAGCGAGAGTGAATTGCTGGCCGCGGCACTCAAGCGCTGTTGAAAGCTGACCCGCTCGGCGTTTTCCTGCAGACGCTTGAGCGCCCGTTCAATACTTTGCGACAGTTGCTCAAGCAGTTGCTCCTGGCTCTTTGCCAGGTTTTTGGCAAGCTGCTGCTGGCCAGCACTGACGTGCTCCTGGATCACCCGCTCCACATCATCTTTATCACTGAAGTGCTCTTCGACAGCTGCCCGTGCCGCACTTGTCAGTTCATTGAAAAAGATACCGAGGGCGTTGCTGCGCTGTTTGGTGAAACTGCTTTTCAGCTCTTCAAAACTGAGCCGAATAGCTTTCTGGCACTCCAAAATCTCTGCACCGATCTTGTCGGTAAACGCCTGGTGTTCTTCCCGTTGCTTCTTCAGATCGTTGACGGTGTCTTGCAGTAGGCGCAGCACTTTGCGCTTGTTGCTTTCGACGATGTCGACTTCGAAGTTGGCGCAGCCATCACCAATGACCTGGTGCAACTGGTCCAGCTGGCTGAAGCTGCGCATGGCTTGTTGGTTGACAAAGTCCTGCTTATAGGCACGTTGCGATTTAAGCAGGTCAGCCCGGCCGGAGTGGATACTGGTCAGGCCTCGCTCGTCGAACGCTACGCCGGTAAAGCCCAGCAACCCTTGCAGGCTTTGGCAACCACTAACCAGTTCAGCACCGAGAATATCTTCCAGCACTCCCCGGGTCTGTTCGCGAATGGCGTTCGCGTCTTTATGGGTTCGATCAAGCGACTCGCGGTCCCTATCGAACTCATAGGAGTCCGCCTTGCCGCGCAAATTGCAGATGGCGTAAACCTTGGCATCACGGTTGAGGTAATGCTTGATCTTCTGAGCGGTCTCGGCCTCCGGTTTCTTATTGGTGCCGTTTACATAAAACACCAGGTGGGCCTTGGCAATGGCGGCCTGGACCATCGATTCATACTTGGATTCGTTACCCTCGATACCGGGCACGTCTATCAGGTGGAAGTTCTTGCCCTGGTGGCTGAACTCATAGATCACATTGTCCTGGGTGAAATCCGCCTGGCCGGTACCGACGATTTCGCCGTCGACCTGTCCTGCACAGCGCTGCAGGCGCTCCAGTTCTTTCTGTTGTTTCAGCAGGGTTGGCAGCCTGTCGCTGACCAACTCGCTCAAGGAATGTTGTTCGCGCATGGGTGGGTCCGGATTCGACTAAAGAGAGATAAGTGCTGAGCGAAAAAGCCTTGGCCTCACAGCAACTGGGCATAGCCCAGCGCTCCCGCGATGACACCGATCGCCGCCCCCACTACCAACCCGAGCACCAATTTCACCTTCGCACGCTGCTCCAGCGAAATGCGCGTTGCCTCGCCCTCACTTTGGCATTCAATCAATTTCGATTGGCAAGCCTGCAGCTGAGTGCCCTGCTCCGTCAGCTGTTGCTGACTACGTTGGAAGTCGCTGCGCACACCTTGTAGCTGCAGTCCGACTTGCTGCAGTTCACCCTGCACCTGGCCGAGGGTCATCTGGCTTTCACCCAGACGCGCTTCGGTTCCCTGCAGCGCCTGACGAGTGCTATCGAGGTCTATCAGGGTATGGCTCAGCCGCTCCTTGCCGTAGTTGTACTCCTGCTGAGTATGTTCGAGCTGCTGGCGAGTGCTTTGCAGGTCGCGCTGGGTCTGGTTGACCAAGGCGCCGATGTCGTCTCCCAGCGCTGCAATGTCCTCGCAGAAGCTGACATAACGAGTGCTGAGTTCGTCGATTAGCGCGTCGCTTTTCTCCGAGAACACCGCCTGGATATCGCTGACAGTGGCCTGGTTTCTCTCGATAAGTGCCTGACGCTTCTTTTCTTCAAACAGAATTCGCAGACTTTCGATGATCGTGCTTTTCCCTGCGTTGGTTTCGCCGAAGAAAGCAATGGTGAAGTTGTCCCATTCGGCATGCTTCTCGAGATAAGAAATCTCGGAGTCAAACCGAGACTTCATTTCGCCGAGCTTACCCTTGACGTTGGCGAGGTGCGCATTTCCCTTGTCATTGCTCACATCCAGCCTGGAGACATCATCCAGTGCCGTGGCAATATCACTCGCCACCCGAGCGTACAGCTTGGAGAAATCCTGTGCCTTACTCATATCGTTCCTTATTAGTTCCCAACTGCACTGAACAGCAATAGTGGCTAAATTGCATTTAGCCACTATTGCTGTCAAGTTCATCGACGGTGTAGTACACGATCAATCTGGCAATCGCCTGCCGAGCAATTCCTTTGCAGGATCTAGCCTCCAGCTCCTGACTGGTTTCTGCCGCATTGGCAAAATCACCCACCAGATAGATACGGTTCGAATCTCAGCTCTGCATATGGGCGAGACTCCCTATCCGTGGTATGAACTTCATCCACGATTCAGAATCGCCGCCGCGCCAGAAACTCTGCTATCGCTCCCTCAAACCATCCTGCAGCCCGCATCCTCGGTGCCTTGCTCCCACACTTCGGACACCGGTCAAACCACTCCCCCGGCCTCAATGCGTCACTGCGCGGCGCCACTGTTTTCGTCCAACCGCACTCTTCACACTCATACGTAAAGGGCCTGGGTTTCATTGGCATTTCTGCTCTCCTAAGTACTTGTCCGGATTCAGTACCATCAGCTCTCTCAGCTACCGGGATATGCCAGCTCGATCTGCTGATCAAACTCTCCGCCATACCCACAATACTCACGAGGAATGCGCTCAATATCCTCGGCAATTTGCACAATCACCTCACGCAGCTCCAATTGCTCGAACCACCGAGCAGGAATCGCCGCAGCACCATACTGAACACCCAACAAATGCCCGGCGATGAGCCCGGTACTGTCGCTGTCGCCACTGTGATTCACCGCCGTGATCACGCCTTCCTCGAACGAAGGCGCTGCCAGGGCGCTCCACAATCCAATAGCCAGCGCCTCTTCGGCGACCCAACCGCCACCGAGTTTGCCTATGCGTTGCGGAGTGGGCTGGTAGCCCTCGTAAAAGAAGAAAAGCACACGTTCAATGAGGCTCCGTGTTTCTTCCATACCGGGCACTTGTCCATATTTGGCCAGGCTCTGAGTGACTGCGTGTTCCAGGCTGTCTTGCCGATCGACAATGCGCTGGAGAATATCGGCGAACAGCCCGGCCGCCAGGTAGCCCGTAGGATTCCCGTGAGTCAGGCGCCCTGACTGGGCAGCGTAGTCAAAGGCGTTAGCAAAGAATGCGCATGGTGCAACGCGCATCAGGGCGCCACAACCTTTGCTGTGGTTCTCGGCAACTGCGCCTAGCCGCGGACTGGCCTTGAGTGCACCGAGGCAGGTAGTGCCAGGGGCGCGGCGAGACCAGAGCTCTGGTTGATTGATCAGCCAGCCGTCCCCGCTGATCGGCATCGCCGTAGGGTAGTCCTGGGTTTTCAGCCAGCGCAGCAACGAATGATGAATCATGCTGGGGACGTGGCAAGTACCCAGTGAGCTGCCGCGCACATACGCCCGCAGCAAGCCTTCTGCGGTGAAAAGCATCATCTGCGTGTCGTCAGTGATGGCACCGGTGATACCGAAAGCAGGGGCAAAATCAACAATACCTTGTGGGCCGAATTTAGCTTCGATTGCAGACCACTCGAGAAACTCCACTGGAGCACCTAGCGCATCGCCGACGGCGCCTCCCAGCAGGCAGCCTTTAATCCGTTCAAGTCTGTTCATGTCCATTTCCTTATCGCTCTGCCGGGATCAATTCCTGCAAAATCACCAGCTTTCTCTGCAACTGCATGACGTGCTCTTTCTCAGCTCGCAACGCCGAACGCAGTTCGCGGTTTTCCATTTCCCAGATCCGCGCCCAGCGAAGATTCTTTTGGCAGCCCATAGCCATCTGCCAGAGTTCACGCAACCTCAGGCATTGATGCAGAAGCACCAGCAGGATTGCCCCCATCATCACCAATGCCCCTGTCGAAACCGCTTCCGACACACTCATGTCCACTTCCTTTCGTGACTTCAATTAATTTCGAAGACAGACACACGATATGTAGTGATTTACGACAGGTCTAGAATGTAGACTTATACAGGTAAAGTATTCGCGCATATGGAGAGGGTATGAAACGCAAGCAGTCCATCGAACAGGTCCGCTGGGATCTGGCACTTCGCTATCGTTTGATTGAGACCGTTGCCTGGTGGGAGGGCCGGCTGACTACGGGACACTTGATGCAGAGCTTCGGCATCAGCCGTCAGCAGGCGTCCAAGGACATCAACACCTACATCACAGAACATGCGCCTAAAAATCTTACATATGACAGAAAAATAAAAGGCTACGTGCCCAGCAAGACGTTCAAGCCGCTGTTCATCGACGACAGCGCCAGCGCCTATTTGCACCTGCTTTACCAGAACAACGAACGCGCCCCGCACATCGATGGGCTCGCCCTGGCCTACGCCCACACCAAGGTACTGGAAGTCCCGGATCGTCCGATTCGGCCGGAAGTCCTGCGCCCATTACTCAAGGCCTGTCGCGATGGCCTGCGCCTGGAAACCGAGTACGTGTCGCTCAATACTCCGAACGTGGAGATTCGCCTCATAGCCCCTCACACGCTGGTTTACACCGGTATGCGCTGGCATGTTCGGGCTTACTGCGAGAAGAATGGCCAGTACCGCGACTTTGTACTCAGCCGCCTGCGCGGTCAGCCGGATTTGCTCGACGAATCGCAGAACACTCGTGAGCTGGATGAAGACTGGAATACTGAGATACCCGTCATCTTTGCCGCCGATGGGCGATTGAACGCGGCGCAGAAGTCAATCATCGAAACCGACTTCGGCATGATTGATGGCCAGCTCGTGGTACCCAGTCGCAGGGCGCTGGTGAAGTACGTATTGCAACGCTATCAGATCGACCCGAGAAACCAGGCCACTAACCCCGAGGCCCAGCAAATCGTGGCAACCAACCTCAAGGAGCTGCGCCCCTGGCTCATGCATGACTGATCCTCAATCCTTTGGGCGAAGGTGTGTTGCCCCGAGTCGATCGCTGTCTGTCAGGCGTTTCGACTCGGCAACATCCATGTCCACCCGGCCGACATCTCGTGCCAGATACGCGCAGCGCTGATGCAGTTGTTGATCTCCCGGATCAGCAGTTGCTCAGCGATGTCGTTATGGCCATAGAGGATGGCCAGATTTCGAGCGGTATTGCCCTCGTTGTTCTTCGCGTTCATATCAAGTTCGAACATATTGTAGTTATCAGTGAAGTACTTGACGGCCTTAAAGTGGCCGTTTATAGCGAGCCAATGAATAGGCGTATTTCCGCCCACATCCCGATGGTTGAGACTCCCGCCTAGCCGGAAACGCGTTTCAAGAGTTTTTATTTTTCCCTGCCTGGCGGGAAGATGCATGTATTTATCGTGCGGCATGAAGCTGCCGAGACCTTTCCAGCCCCGCAGTTGCTTGTCCCCCAAGGCACCGAGTGCCTCCAGCTTCTCGATCAGGGCGATTCGGTTCAGCCGATAGGCGATGTCCAGTGGGGTGTCCCCCACAAGATTCCGGTCATTGAACGCCAGCGGATCAAACGACGACAGATACTGCGTATTGTCGAGAAGCACTGAAGCGTGCCAGTCCCCCAAGCCGAGCCCCTCCATGTCATCAACGCAAAAGCTTGTCGAGGCCAAAGCCTTCTGCAGCAGAGGAAGCAAAGCGGGCGTGTATGGCATTACTGTCTTCCCTGTTGCGGATAAATGACAAAACCCTTGATGGCACTACTCACACCGGGCGAGAGCATTGGCAGCCGTCCCGTACCTGACAGCCATGCACAAACCGTTGACTAGGCTCATGTCGTGCGGAGTCAGGCAGCGTATGGCAGTTAGATCGGGGCTGGCGACGATACAGGCCAGCGATTTCGCCCGGCTGACTGCTACATTCAAGCGATTTTTCGAGTACAGGAAGCCAATGTCTCTGGGCAAATAGTCTTCATTCGAGGTCGCCATCGATACGATAACAATCTCCGCTTCCTGCCCCTGAAACTTATCCACAGTACCGACACGAGCGCCCGCTGGCAGCACCTGTTTCAACAACTGTACTTGGAGGTTATACGGGGCTACTACAAGGATGTTTTCGATGCAGATCGCGTGCTCTACGCCCTTGTTATCCACATAACGCTGGCGCAGGAAGTATGCGTAAAGCTCTTGGACTTGCGCCGCTTCTTCGTCCGAACTCTGGCTGTTGCCATCGTGCTCCACAGGGCAAAACATCAGCCCGCTGTTCGGCACTTCCGGTCGCTGACCATCCAGTAACAACACCCGCTTCTCAGTACCGGGCGCCGAAGAAAGTTGCCCTTCGTACACTGCTTGCGAAATGAACGAGCAAACGTTGGGGTGCATCCGCCAGGTTTGCGCCAGGAACACCCCACGATCAGGTGCGATTGTGGGCGTGCCATCCAACAGATAGTCGAGGATGGAATCGCCGGAGCGGCCCGGATGCACGCCTTGCACTGGCTGCGACAATTGCATCTGGTCGCCCATCAGGACGATGTTTCGCGCAGCCAAGCCCATCGTGACCAGATTCGCCACACTCACCTGACCAGCCTCGTCGATGAAGAGGTAATCCAGTTGCTCGGCGAAGACGGGGTCGGCAAACAGCCAGGCGGTGCCGGCCGTCAAGTTAATGTTCGGTCCCCAGGCATCGAGGAACTCCTTTTTTTCCTCGATGGAACGGATGCAGCGGCCGGTGAACTCCGTGCCTTCGCCCTCCGAGGACTTTTTCAATCCCGTGAAAGTGAATCCCTCTTCTTGCGCACGAAATTCAACCGCCGCCAGCAGGTTATTGATGGCGTGGTGCGAATTGGAAGTTACGCCGATGCGCTTGCCCGCCTTGAGCAAGTCAACGATGACGTGCGAGCCTGTGTAGGTCTTGCCTGCACCTGGCGGCCCCTGAATAAACAGCACGCTGTGCTCGAGGTTTCGCACCACCTGCTTGATGGCATCAATCGTCGGCAGGCTTGAATCAAGCAGTGGTGCACCCTGCTTGATGCCCTTCACCCGCGGAGCGCGTCGATGCAGAAAGTCTGCAATCGCCTGGAAGCGCTGTTCGCCGGCCAAGAGGTTGTCGGCATAACGGAACAACGCCTTGCGCAGCGAAGTAGACGGGATCGGCCTCCCGGGAATCATGTCGAAGTAATCAGGCGGCGCATTTCTCTCGGTAGCCTTGAATGTCGCCAGACCGTTGTCATGGTCCAGATTAACCAGCTGTACGCTGGCCAGGGACTCGGTGATGACGCCCTGAGAGCCGGTACGCATTTTGGTTTCTTGAGGTTCGAAACTGTACTCATACTGATAAGACCGATTGATCGGTTCCGGCGGTGTTTTTGTACGCTGCAAACCGGCCAGACTCTCGATATCTTCCAGCAGCTCTTCGGTTGTCATGTCCTGACGGCTGAACAGCTGCCACCACGTCGGCTTATCTGCGCGGCGGTGGAAGTCGAGTAACTGGAAGGTGAGCAACGTGACCTGATCCTCGTTACTCATGGCCTCTTCGTCGGCTCGCAGACCACCCAGCAGACGAACGCGATAATTCTCCAGAAGATTCTCGATTTCCTTTTGCTCCACGACTGACTTCTCGCTTTCGGCTTCAGTCCCGAGAAAAGCGCCTGCATTTGACGGCTTGATTTCCAGCAGCCAGTTGCGCAAAAGGTAAGTGGACAGTACGTCGTCTTCGTTATAACGCTCGATTTGCTCAAGCAGTGCCGACTCGCCGGTCTCTTTCCATCGCTCATAAAACACGATGCTCGCGCCAGCATTGGTCACGTCGCCGTCGCGCCGCCCCATGTAAAAATGCTCGATATTCTTGATCGAGTAGCTGGGCTCGGACACCCGGATAGCTTCGCGCACGACCTTGTACAAATCGATCAGCTTGCCGTTGCGCAGCAACCAGTCCACTTGCGCTTCGCGCGTCCCGTGTTGGCTCATCAGTCGCTTGATAGCTGTTTCTTCGTAACTGGCGTAGTGGTAAATATGCGCGTCGGGGTAACGCTTGAGATGGCCGATTACCCAGTCGATAAACTGCTCGAAGGCGATCTTTTCTTCATCCCGGGTATGCGCCCAAAAGGGTTTGAAGATTTGCTGCCCACCCTCATCGATGTAAAGACCGAAGAGGTATTCCAGGCCACCCTCTTCCAGCGGATTGCCCTCCATATCGAAGAACAGGTCACCCTCGACCGCCTTGGGCATCCGATAAAAGCCACGTCGCTCACCCGACACGGGAAGCAGCTCGAATAGCGGGACATCACTGGAACGCCCCTGGAACTGCAAACGCGCCTGATGCCGCAACTTGCTCAATGACTCTGTCTGCAGTTTTGGAATGCGCAGGTCGTGAGTACTGTCCGCCAGCTGGTGCAATGTGGTCACGCCGGCACTCTGTAACTTCTGGATTTGCGAACGGCTGATACCAGCTACCGCCGAGAGATGATCGTCTTGCAGTCGTTGTTCGTCGCAGCGATCACGCCAGGCGCAGAACCCACAATGCCCGCACGGCTCCGGGTAGGTAACGGGTTGCTCGGCACTATTCACGAACGCTTCGAAACGCTGTAGCACATGCTCCAGATAATCGGCGTAGTCGGCGACCCGAAATGCCTGCTCGGTACGAGCAGCATCACCGAGCACGATGTACATGAACTGTGGCTGTACGCCCTGGATCGAGATCAGCATTCGTGAATAAAGCGCAACCTGTACAAGGAACTTGGCCTTAGCCGTTTTCGCCAGCTTGGTGTCGATCACTTCATAGCTGTGGTCGCCCAGCGCCGACGCCCGAGGCACTTTGCGCAGGAAGTCGGCATGACCAATAAAGGCGCCTTCCTGAAGCGACGCCTGGAAGATGATATCGGCGCCGGCCTTCATGGCCTGAATGGTAAGTTCCACCCGACGCGCGAAACTCGGATTGCCCTCGGCAATGTCGACTACGTTGGCATATTCGCTTTTGAGCCGCTCGAAAAAGGCCGCCTCGTGGGCCAATCCTTTGTCCTGTATCAATCGGTTCTGATCGCTTGCCGCCGCTTTTTCCATAGGCATGACAAGGTTCTGAAGGTCTAGCGCCGTCAGGTGCTGGCACTCAAGAAAACCGCAGATGTCTGAGGCGGAGTACAACTGAATTCCGTTTCGGGTTTGCATGGTCGCTTCCAGTCCGGTGAAGCGTCCAGAAACGCTTCATGCTGATTGAATGTCGTGTGTGAGTCAGGCGTCGAGCGAGCAGTCGCGGAAAAACTGCTCGAACAAGGTCGTCGGCAAATGTTTTGCATCGAGCAGACCGAAGTGCTTGCCCACGTTGCGCCCCAACGCCATCAGCGTCTTGGAAGAGTTCTCGGTACCCGCATATCCGGCGCTCAAGAGGTAGTCGATGCGTTTTTTCTCGGTCGTCGCCCGCAGATACGCATTGCCCGTGATCAATACATCTACCAAACAGACACTTGCCCGTTCATCACCCAGGGTGAACGGCTCCAAAGTCTCGGTGGCCAATGCCGCGCACAATCCGTCCTTGCCACCGTCGACGATGCGTTCGAGCTCTTCGAGCGGCCGGCCGAACAGGTCGAACTCATCAATGGAAAACGCGAAACAATAGCCCTGCGCGGTGGCACGCGTGAGCGGGTTCTCGTTACGCGGGTTAGTCAACAGCCATGCAACGAAGGACGCTTTATTGTCGAGCGAACCGCTGTGGCGGAAGGCCAGATAATCATTCAGGACCTGACTGAAGGGGTGCCCGGTAGGCACCCAGCCAGTGCCATCTCGTTCACTTTTCTGCGCAGACATTACTGGCCCTGCTGCCTTCGGGTCAGACGCGAGCATCACACCAAAACACCGCAGGTCATAGCCGAGCATAAACAGGCTGGCCTCGAAGGCGTGGCACCGCGCGGGCAGAGCCCCTTGTTCAGCAAACCAGCCGGTACGCTCAAGCAGGGCTCGGATAATCCACCCCAACCGCACCTGCCAACGTGCCCATTCGGCATAATCGATCGCCGAAAATTGCGGCGCCGCCAAACCGTTCAAGAACGCTTCCGGGTTGCGGATCTGGCTGCCGCGAGCGCCTCCGGACGGGAAAGCCAGCAGAGGTTTTCCGCTCCCCGTCCATTGCTGGCGAAACAGCGAATACAGCATGCCTATCGCTGCGCCGACGCGACTGTCATAGATGGGTGACCCCGACGCATCAAGCAAGGCATGAATCTTGGTCAGGCCTGCATCGAAACGCTCGACACTGATCGCGTCGAGATCATTCAGATCATTGTCGCCGTCGAGCGACATGAGCCCGGCCATTTTTTGCAGGTAGCTCGACAGCTCTCCCTTTGCGGCCAGACGGTGCAAAAATGGAATGGCTCCCCGGACACCACCCCAACGAAGAATCTGCAAGCACGCCTGAAGCGCTTGTTGTTCATCCCCTAGGTTGACCGCACTCGTCAGCCACTCGCGAAGTTGCCCGAGAGAGCGTTGAGTTTCAGCCCAGGTTTGTGAATCCACCGAGCTTTGGTTGGTATCTTGCCAACTTGCCTTCCAGCGATAGTGCTTAAGCACCTGCTCGAAATCTCGGACATCCGCCTGTAAACCGCCCGGCACGAATTTGCTGGATTTGAAACGAAGCTTGAACGTGAGCGTCGGCAAGTTCGCCGCCAGCCATGCAACGAAAGACTCAACTTCAGGTTGTGCCAGGAACTGTTCGCGCTTCATGCAGACTGCCTTGCAGGTAATATCGAATAGCCATACCCTAAGCAAATAAGAAGGCCCCGTCCACGTTGTCTGTCCATACAGGTAAACAAACGGAGCAGGTTCTGAAGCTCCTGAGAGACGCTTCTCTACCAACGTCGGCGTTTAGCACAAAGTGCGTAAAGTTTTCAGACACTCCCTTATCCGTTCGCACGCCCCATGACATCAAGGATCGGCATCCATGGACCATCAAGCACTCAAGACCCGTCATCGCCTGGAACGTGAAAATCATCACCCCAATCTCACCTTGCGTGTTCATCGGGCGTTGAGCTGGCTCAGTCGTGCCGAGCAAGCTGACGATGTCGATGGGCGTTTTATCTTCCTGTGGATTGCCTTCAACTCGGCCTACGCCACCGATATCGACGAACAGTACCGCCTTTCCGAGCAATCCACGTTCAAGGCGTTCCTGGACAAACTCTGTGCGCTCGACACTGCCAACCTGATCGAGAATCTGGTCTGGTCCGAGTTCTCTGGCAGCATTCGCGCATTGTTGGACAACCCCTTCGTGTTCCAGAGCTTCTGGGATCACCAGAACGGCAAGATCAGCGAGCAACAGTGGACCGAGCGCTTTGCCAGCGGTAGGCGAGCAGCGCAGCAAGCGTTGGCCAATCGCAATACCCCAGCAGTGCTCGGAGTGCTGTTCAATCGAATTTATACATTGCGTAATCAGGTAATGCATGGGGG
This sequence comes from Pseudomonas sp. SDO5522_S412, assembly GCF_054071215.1. Lineage (NCBI taxonomy): Bacteria > Pseudomonadati > Pseudomonadota > Gammaproteobacteria > Pseudomonadales > Pseudomonadaceae > Pseudomonas > Pseudomonas sp. SDO5522_S412. The sequence goes on from NZ_JBSVWQ010000001.1 coordinate 119,051, forward strand.
CGCAACCTGGAACAGCAGTGTGAACCGGGATCAACTGCGCGACTGCTCAAATCTCCTCGGCAAGCTGGTGCCGGTGATTATTTTGCTGATGCTGGATAACCCGGAAACGCTATGGGGTGATGCTTGTTATCCGGTTGTTGCTTAGGTAGTGGGACTTTCCAATCCCACGATCACAAACGAAGTGATACCGCTGGCTGCTCACACAGCCAAACCGCCAACATGGCGCTGAAGCGCATGAGTTTCGAAGGGCGCCTGGTAAGCCATGACATGCGCTCAATGGCCTGCACTATCCTCAACGAACACGGCTGGGATCCTGAGTTGATTGAAGTAGCACTTGCCCACGTCGACAAAGACGAGGTTCGCAGCGCCTATAACCGGGCGGACTACATCAAACGCAGACGGCCGATGATGGATTGGTGGAACGAGCACATCCAAGAGGCTGCCACTGGCAACCTCTCCGTGTGAGCTATCAAGGAAAACCGGGACAAAAAGGTCGTATCGATACGCTAACCAGAAATTGCTAGGAAGGTTAGCTGACAGCTTTGCGTAAATCGCGACGAAAGTTATCCAAACTACGACAGTCGCTGGGTGACTTGGCCACAGTCAACGTCGACCGGCCGCCTGGGTGAGTAAGCCGCCCATGTTTACCACCACGCCTAAAACTCCAGCCCTGGCGAACAAGCTTGCGGATAAGTTGGTCGATTTCCTTGTTTGAACAGTACCTCATGCGCCAACCCCCGCGTTGGCTTGGATATAGCGTGCACTGAAGCGCTCATGATCAAAGGTCATTTCGGCGAAGGCTGCCTCCGCGCCAACCTCAAGAATCGGCCGACTGTAAGAGTAACCCTGCCCCGCAATCGTTGGGCTGTTCTGGAAGAAGCGCCCGTGAGGATCGATCATCAGGTAAGACTCGCACATGTCCGGGTTGTCCTCGGCGCAAAGGATTCGGGTAAAAGCGTGATGACGAGCAACGAAGGCAGCAAACTGTTCATCGCTTACAACCAGATGTCGATTCACTACCGGAAGCATTCGCAGAACTTTCCATTTGTCGGGAGCGAAGCGGCGGATTAGCGAGCCTAGGTCTTCGGCGTGATTGTGCTGGTTGACCACGGTATTGAGCTTGATCCGTAAGTCGGAGTTGAGCTGACGAGCTTTGACTAGCCCTTTAGCCAGACTATCCAAATCAAGCGGCCGGCCACGGCGGTCAACTCGGCCGATTGCAAGATTGGTCTCAGGATTGCTTGAGTCGACACTAACTCCCAACCAGCTCAACTGTGGAGCCAGGCAACCCAGTAGATCATTATCCAAATGACTGCCGTTGCTGATCATCGACACCTCAAAACCAAGATCTCGCGCCTGAGTAACGATGGCCGAAAGCTTCTTGGCATGCAGCAATGGTTCACCACCTGCCAAATTTAATCGCACCGAACTCCAAGTCAGTTGACTAGCTAATGGATTGACAAAATTGCTTGGCCGGAAGAATCGGTACAGTGCATTAAGCAGCGCGGCTGTTCTCTGAGAGTCATAAATGAGCTCACGCGGACAGATGGAATCATTCCAAGCTGCATAGCAGTATTGGCAACGATAATTGCAGGCTTCAGTGAGATGCCAGTTCAGAACCAGCGGGTTGGGATTGTGCATTACACGAGCTCCATTGAATGGGGTTCGTGCAGAGTGCCAGCGAGCCAGTTTGCGCTGTATGAAGCACCACGTACCCCCTCCCTGTTGTCGTCTTTAGAGGGGGGATACCGGACTTTTCAGAGGTAAAATAACCGGGTTTTGCAAGGATACAGCACCGTCAATACCATCAAGGAAAGCCGTCATGAGCACCCTTCCACTGCCCGAAGCCATTCTGCTGGAGATTCACCAGAGCCTTGGCGACCAGAACTATCCGACTATCAAGAAGAAAAAGTTCGCGACTGGGCAGGCAAGTTCTGCAACCCAGATGGCCATGGGCCAGGAAGTCCTGCTCGACATATTCAGTGCATTGGATATGGATCAACTGGCACGCGTGGATGCTCTCGACAACTTCATGGAGTTCGGGAATGCCTACAAGTTTATTGAGCTGAATACCTGGACATTTTCAGCCGACCAACGACAGGTTCTCTGGACGTTGCTGTGTCATTTCTATGTGCCTGGTTTAGCGCGCCGCGTGGGTTTTTGGAGCCTTGAGCAAGTGTTAGACAAGGGGATGCCCGGTGGTCGTTTTTGGTATCTACCCGAGCCTCGAGTGGTAGATGGCCAGCCCAGCTTGTATTTACCTGTAGCTCAAGTTGTTGACTGGCTTCTGGATTTGCTGGGAATGTCCGTAGAAGAATTCGCTGACCAACGTGATGAGCTCACCGATGGTAAGCACGAGCACCTACGCCGCTCCTTGTACAACTGGCGCAGTACAACCCCAATCCGCCCCGATACTATCCAGCAATACTTCTCGGATAGTACGGTACTGGACTTCAAGGGTGCGTTCTCACTGGACAGCAGTTGCACACCTGCACAGCAATTCGCTGACGCCTTGAATTTTGTGAAACGCAAGACACTGGATGCCGACAAGCTACGCTTGGAAATCCCCATGACTCAGGAAGGACGCTTGGAGTCAGTTCTGGACGAGACCGCCGATGAAGGTGATCGGGCTGAGTTTGTGCGCTGCCTAGCAGAGCGTTACGCTGTACCCTCACTGAAAACCATACGTCAACGCCTGTTGCTGGCGCGCACGGTGCAGGATGGCTACATCCGCCTACTCAAGTTCATCTGCCCAAGCGTTGACCGACAGTGTGCCAATGCGCAACAGAACAAGCTTCTACAGCTATTCGCTATTTACAAGCTTGTCTACAACCTGACCATCGGCGCCTACCGCAATTGCAGGCACCTCGGTGAGGACGCTGAAAATGCATGGTTCGAGGAGCATCTACCCGAGTGGGACAAGCATGGTCTATATCTATCTATCCTGCCTTCCCGCCGAGAAACAGCCAACCAAACTCTCGCGCATATGCTGACCCGCCGTTTTTACGAGATACAGGCCGGCGCGGACCTTGAAGACAATGTCGGGCTCGATGCGCAATCAGCGTTGCCAATCATTCAACGGAATACCGAACGTGCAGCTGCATTTGCCGACGAGTTGAATAGGGAATTGCATTTGGTTGCGCGCATGAAGAACTCATCTTCTTGGCGAGCCTTGCAAGGGGAGCATTGCTATTGGGTAATCAGTCAGGTGGCACAGGACGCAACTCTCAGCTCACGTGCAAAAGAAGCAGCCATCCAACGCCTGCGCGACTTGGCCGCTACTCCGGCTCAAACTGTCCAAGCCATTCTTCTCGAACTCGACAGCTATCTGAACGGTGAGCGCAAAAATCGACTGAAAGATACGCAATCCAGGGTTCAGTCCTTACTCGAAGAGGCCGAAACTAGCGAGGGGTATGAGTTATGGAGGGCCGCCGTTCTGCAATACAAGGCCAAACATCTATTGGCGTGCAACGACCTGGATGGCGCTGACAAGCTTTTTAAGGAGGCTCTGGAAGCTGGTCTTGAGCGCAATTATGGACCTCTACGCGGCGAGGTCGCACGGGACTGCCTAGCTATGGCAGTGGCCAACCAAAAATTGATCAACAACAACCACGAAAAATACTACAGGGTGATGCTGGCCGGGGGAATGATGGCCGAGTGTGAAGAGATACCCACCTTTGAGGATACCGCGCGATGGGCCTCGGAGTACTTCTGGGACACCTTGTACAAACCCTACCCGGGGTTCCTAGCTGAGAAACGCCGAGCCAGCAAAGCGAGTCAGCAAATGTTCAAAGACCTGATGCCGCTGCTCTCTAACGGCGATCAAGACAGTTTGAAGGCCTGGATAAAAGCCAATCGCCAACTGCTGAAATCTAATCTGCCAGACGTGGACGGTAACTCGGTATTGATGCTGCTGATCAAGATGCATAGCAGTTTCATGCAAAGACTTCCGCTGATGCAGCAGCTAGCACCATCTGAGCTGAGGGACGAAACACGTCACTTTGAAACGATGTTAGACCACTGGCAGCAGTTCCTCCGACTGCTAGCTCTAAACGCACCGGAACAGCTAAACATCCAAGATATCAAGGGCCAGACACCCCTGATGTTAATGACAGAAGCTGGAGATACTGAGCTGGTCAGGATCATGCTGCAGGCTGGTGCAGATCCGGAAATTCAGGACTGGCATGGTATGACAGCCCTTCACTCAGCGATCAAATCCCGCGTGGACAGTTGCGTGGATGCCCTACTTGATCATCCGTGCCGCTTGGATCATCTCACTTATGACGGGCAGTCACCGCTACACACCGCGAGCTGGACCGCTAATTTGCATGCTGTAAGACGCTTGCTGGAACTGGCCCCCGCGCTTGCCTGGCAACGCAACTCTCATGGGATGACACCCTTAGAGCAGGTTGAGTCTTTGATCGGCAATCCAGATGCTTTGGAGAAACTCGCCAAACGATTTGCTCAGGACTGCAAACGCTGCGCCTCTAAGCAAGAGCTGACGTGCATTGCCGAGCAGCTTGAACAAGCAGCACCAGTACCAACTATCTAGAGGAAGACGTGTCAGGCTGGACGCTCCCGCGTTATGGCGTCCAATTGCCTCGGAACTCAACTCAAATCAATTTCAGTCACACATTACTGCAATGACATCACCACCAAGAAGGTCCACCCAATGTCATTGCACTGCCCTCGCTGTCACTCCCCCAAAGTTGCTTCTTTCCATCACGCCATGAAAGTCGGCGCGGCCATCGGCACCCTGGGTGGTGCTGCGCGTGGCATAAGCGCTGCACTGGCTGGTAGTCAGGCCGGTGCGCTTGTTGGTGCTTTCGCTGGCCCTGTTGGTATCACGCTCGGCTCTGTGTCTGGCGCCATCTTCGGAGGCCTGGCCGGCGGTGTCGGAGGTTGTGCTCTCGGCGCACAACTGGGCGATACGCTCGACCGTCACGTTCTGGCCAACAACCTCTGCCTGCTCTGCGGTCACCGCTTCAACCTACCGGCCTGATCTGGCCTTACCGCTTCTATCTTTTCATACCGCCCGGACGGTGCTGCGCAGTGCGCGGCGCTTTATGCCGGCCTGCACCTAAAGGAATCTCAACCATGGCTCATCTCATCGAACAAATGGCCTACGTCGGCGCTACCCCGTGGCACGGTCTGGGCAACAACCTTCCCAAGAAACAACCCATCGAAATCTGGCAACGTGAAGCTGGCATGAACTGGCAGATTCAGGAAAGTCCTGTTTACTTCAAGGCCGACGCTGTCGGCAACCTAGGCACGATCCACTCCTTTCCGGAACAGAAGGTGCTATACCGCTCCGACACCAAGGCCCCCTTGTCGGTGGTTTCTAACCGTTACCAAGTTGTGCAGCCCCGTGAGGTGCTCGAGTTCTACCGGGATCTGACTGAGGTCTCCGGCTACGAGTTGGAAACAGCTGGGATACTCAAAGGTGGTCGCAAATTCTGGGCTCTAGCCAGGACGGGGCAGACAACCGCGCTGAAGGGTAACGACCAGGTCAATGGCTATCTTCTACTGGCTACCTCCTGCGACGGTACGCTGGCCACCACCGCGACCCCGACTTCCGTGCGTGTGGTTTGCAACAACACCCTGACCATATCCCTGAACGGCGCTACCCGCGCAATCAAGGTACCGCACAACACCCGCTTTGATCCGCAGGCCGTGAAGAAACAACTGGGCATCGCTGTCTCGCAGTGGGATGAGTTTATGTACCGCATGCGCGCACTGGCGGAGCGCAAGGTGCAGTGGCATGAGGCGATGGGCTTCTTCATGAATGTGCTGTGTGATGTGGCCCCCAATAGCAAGCTGCCGGAATTGCTTCCGAATGAGCGAGCACTGCGCAAAGTCCAAGGGCTGTACGAAGGCCAAGGTCGTGGAGCGACGCTTGAATCAGCTCAAGGAACTGCGTGGGGCTTGCTTAACGCCGTGACGGAGTATGTCGATCACGAGCGCCGTGCACGCAGTACTGAGAATCGCCTTGATTCTGCGTGGTTCGGTAATGGCGCGATCCTCAAAGAGCGCGCACTGAACGCAGCGCTGCAACTCGCCGCCTAGCCCCACTCACCTACTCAACTATTAAAACGCCTGGTCAGCTTCTGCTGGCTGGGCGTTTTTTATCCCGAATAGGAAATCATCATGGCAACGCAAACACTGCAGAACTCCAACGCCAAACCACGTTCAGCCTTGCGCCTTGTCGGTACCAAACAACTACCGCGTGAGGACTGGCTGGCCGTGCGTAAACAAGGCATCGGCAGCTCGGATGCAGCCGCCGCTGTAGGTCTTAACCCTTACAAATCCCAGCTGGAACTGTGGCTGGAGAAAACTGGCCGTGACAGTTCGCTGCCAAAGCTAGATCACAATGGTGAAGAGAGCCCAGCTTACTGGGGAAACATCCTGGAACCGATTGTCGCGACTCACTACACCAAGCGCAGTGGTAACCGGGTACGGCGGATCAATGCCGTGCTGCAGCATCCTGATCCCAAACTGCCCTGGATGCTGGCCAACATCGACCGCGAGGTCATCGGCGCCGACGATGTACAGATCCTTGAATGCAAGACTGCCGGCATAAACGGTGCACGCCTCTGGAAAGAGGGCGTGCCCGAGTACGTGCAGTTGCAAGTGATGCACCAGTTGGCCGTGACCGGCAAGCAGGCTGCAGATGTGGCGGTACTGCTCGGTGGCCAGCACCTGGAGATCCATCGCATCGAACGCGATGAGTCGATGATTGCTCGGCTGATCGACCTGGAGCGGCTGTTCTGGGATTACGTGGTCAGTGATACCCCGCCACCGGCCGATGGTACGGAGTCAGCGGAAGCCGCACTACGCTGCCTCTACCCCGAGGACAACGGTCAGACCCTGGACTTCAGCCAGCACCCGGAGCTGGCCACCACCTACCGGGAATTCAAGGCTGTTCGCCAGAGCATTGCCCAACAGGAGACGCGTGAGGCGCAGCTCAAACAAGTCCTGCAGCAGGCCATGGGGGCAGCCACCCGTGCGGAGTTTACCGAGGGCTATATCAGTTGGAAGAAGTCCAAGGACAGCATTGGTCTGGACGTCGAACAGATGCTCAAGGACAAACCCTACCTGCAAGCCCGCTATCCCAAGATCAAAACAGGCAGTCGTCGCTTTTTGATCAGCTGAGCCATCCCTCGTCACCCAAGCCACCTGGACCGTTTACGTCCTAGTGGCTTTTTTATTTCCAGATCAAGGATAACCGCCATGCTCAAAGGTTTAGCGATCACCCCTCCTGTACTCGGGCGTCTTTCCATCGGCAAGGTCGTCGAGAAAAACGGCAAACGTCTGCCGGAGAAAGACGATCAATTCACCATTACCTCACAGGTACAAAGCCGCGACGGCTGGCTGCTGCACCCGCTCAATGAGGAACTGCGTAATGGCCAGGATGGCAAACTGCGCAGCATTCCGATCCGTTTGCTGTTCAACGAGCCGGACCTCAACTTTCGCGCTGACTACAGTCTGTTCGACCGCACCACCGGCCGACCTTTGTGCATCGGTAATGGGGAGACCTGCAAGCGCCGGTGTGAGGACGGGATCAAGACCCTGCCCTGCCCTTCACCCGATGGCTGTTCACTGGCCCAAGGCAATGCCTGCAAGCCTTACGGACGACTGAACGTGGTGATCGGGGACGATGATCCGCTGGGCAGTTTTGTCTTTCGTACCACCGGCTTTAACAGCATCCGCACCCTGGCAGCGCGCCTGCATTACCTGCAGGCCATCTCCGGTAATCGTTTGGCGTGCCTACCACTGGAGCTGCGCCTACGGGGTAAGTCCACCCGCCAAAGCCACGGAGCACCAATCTTCTACGTGGACATCACAGTGCGCAGCAGGCTAAGCATGGAAGACGCCTTGCTGGAAGCTAAACAGCTGGAGGAAATCCGAAAAGCCTCGGGCTTTGATCAAGCTGCTTTGGATCACGCAGCCCAGCAGGGCTTTAACAACGGGGCCTTTGAAGACAGTGAGGAAGATAACGGCACCATCGTCGAGGAGTTCTTCCCTATAGCTGAAGACTCACCAAACAATACAGAGCCCCAACCCCAACCGGCAGCGCCTACGAAGCCATCACTGGCTCAGAAGCTGGAGTCTCAGGCTACCCGACACAACAGCAAGCCCTCTATCTAGTAACGCCCCTCTCGATATTCCCAGCGCTCTCACACATTCGTACAGGAATACCAGTATGAAATATCACAAGCTCAGAGCCGGTGAAGCGACCGGCACCTATGTCATGGAATCCCCTGTAACTGAAGCTGATATCCTGCAAATGGCGCAACAACTGGCAATGAGTCGTCTGTCTAAAGGCCGGGCACTGACTGAGCCGAAGCAAGTATTCAGCCATCTACAAACACTGCTCCAATACCATGAGTATGAAGTCTTTGCCTTGCTGCTGCTTGATGCCAAGCACCGGGTGATTGGTTTCAGAGAACTGTTCAGAGGCACGCTAGATGGAGCCAGTGTGTACCCACGGGAAGTGGTCAAGATCGCCTTGGAGCATAACGCCGCAGCCGTGATCCTGGTCCACAATCATCCCTCCGGCGATCCGGAGCCCAGCCACGCCGATCGCACGCTGACCACAATCCTCAAGAACGCTCTCAGCATGATAGGCACCCAAACACTGGATCATGTGGTAGTGGGCGCTGAGGGCTGTGTATCGTTGGCTGAACGGGGTTACCTGTAACCCATAATGGCTGGCTTAATCACTCCGCCCGATAGACTACACCCTGGCGAATGCCAGGGGTGGTTATCGGTGTGGATGTGCTCTAGCTTATGCTTTCTTATTTTTTTCAAGTTGTGTTCGGTGCATTTGAATGACGACCGACAACACTGTGATGCTCATTTGGGGTCAGTCAGCCATTGCTTTCAGCAAGGCATCTTTGGCATCCGAATAAAACTGGATATCGATCTTGGTCGCCATATCATCAGACAAATCGACCAATTGGCGTCGACATGCCACGGGTACTAACAGCGACGTTGCGCCCTTCTCAACGGCGATTTCAGCAATCGTGACCGCGTTGTGAACGGGCTCAATCGACCCCCCGAGGTTGATCTCGCCAACGATGATCAAGCCGCCACGTACGCTTCGCTTCAACAAAGACGTGCACAAAGCAATCAAAGAAGCCACACCGAGCTTCGCGCCAGACTTCGCCGCATCAAACGCCCGAAGCTGTACCGTGAACTCATGCTGTCTGGGGTCCTTGTCACCAACCAGCTGCAGCGACCTGGCATAAAGGTTTTGCTCGGCGAAACCAATGCTTTCGCGGAATGCCGGCGGAATGGGCTTGTTGAGCACCTTCACACCAGACCCAGGGCCATCGTTGACTTCGATGCGGTAGAGGCCAGAGTTTTCCTCGCCACCACCGGGGCTGATGGTCCACACCTGTCCAGGCTCCAGCGGGTCGCCACCAATACTGTTGTCGCTCTGCAGTTCTGGCGTGGAGACGAACTTCTCGACGCCGTCAGCGCCCATGATGTAGCTGAAATGTGTGTTCCGGAATTCGGCAGCACCCACGCGCTTTTGCTGCTCTTTCACCCGGCGTCGAACCTCCATGGCGATGCGAACCGCCCACTCCAAATCCTCGTCGGGAACCGGGACATCTGCGCTGGGGTACAGCAACTTCAGCAAGCCGCTGACTGTCTTGTTGATCGCATTCGTGTCGCGGCCAGACAGGGCGCCGCCAAAGAAGACGCGATTCTGCAGCTCGCTCACTCGGCTCTGGTTTCGAAGCTGGCTCCAGCACTCGGACAGGAAGTCGCTGACCAGACCGAAGTGATTGGTGACCAAGTCCTTGTTGATCTTGGGTACGTCCCAACCAGGCAGAAACGCGTGGATGCGGTCCATGAAGGCGGTGTCATCACGCATTTCCGGTGGCATAGGGCCAAACAAGTGCCCCACGCGCTGCTGGTGTTCCACATCGACATCGAAGTTGCCGACCAAGACGATGCTGCCATCCGCGCGGATACTCTCCTTGCCACGGCTGAATTCTCCGGACTCCATGTAACCCTTCATTATGTTCACGCCGTCCTTCTGATCGAAGGAAATACCGGACACCTCGTCGAAGCAGACTACGTCGTACTGGCACACCAGTCCCCGACGCCCCTTGGCCGTGTTCTCCACGAACATCTTGGCCACAGTGGCCTTGCCGCCTGAAATGAGGTGGGCGTAGGGCGAAACCTGCTGAAACAGATGGCTCTTGCCAGTGCCGCGCGGACCGAGCTCTACCAAATTGTAGTTGCGCTCCACAAACGGAACCATGCGCAGGAGCAGAGCATTCCGCTGGCGTTCGCTAAGCTCGCCGGACTCAATGCCGATGGATCGGAGCAGAAAGCACTTCCATTCTTCGGAGGTGAACTCCTGGCGGGCTTTGGCCAGAATTTCCAACACGTCGCGCTTGGACAGCTGAATCTCCCGCAGCGACGTGATCCCAAATGGACGCCCCTTTGCTTCCTGGGCGATGGCCACATCGAACGTCACCCCCAACTCTGCATAGAAGCCCCCGGTTAACATGCGCTGGTGTTCGTTGACCAGCTCGCTGCTGATGCGCACATCCGTCAGGCGCAGGCTTGGCAGGCTGGCCACGTACTCCCCTTTGTTGTCCACACGCGCTGTCACGAGGTCAATGATCTTCACCTCACCTGTCTCAAGTGCCTTAGCTTTGAACAGCTCCTCCTCGCCGGCACGCACCGTACGAGACTTAAGCTGGCGCTGAACAATCTCCAGGCCCTCGTCAATCTCCTCCTGATCGATGCTAGCGCAATAGCGCCCGAGCATGAACTCGACAACGTAGGTGGGTACCGGAAATTGCCGACTGAAAGTACGCACCAAGTCTTTCCGGACCAGATACCCGTCCAACACCGAGGCGGCTTTTTTGTCTATCTGATCCAATTCAATCATTCATCATCCTCCGATCACAGTGTTTGCCTCTGCCACCAGCTCGCCCGAGGCGCTTAGCAGAACCAGAAATGCCGCGCGGCCTTGCAGTTCTTCGTCCTCAACAACTACAGATGCGGTGCCGTTGTCTTTGAGCGGCTTCACGCACACGATCACGCTGGATGCTGGGTCTCCTGCCTGCGTCCGTACGTCAAGTGACAGATTCGCGTATTGGCCGTCGACGCCCACCGTGCAACGCAAGCCTTTCCACGCAATGTCTGTCACCTCGGCTACCTGCTTGCCTGACGCGCCGCCAGTCAAGGTCACCACAAGATCCAAGGTGAGACATTCCTGAAGGCTCAGCCCGCCATGGTTGTAGTCCACCGATTTTCCGTAGCACCCCACGCCGTCGGCCAGAGCGAACTGCTGATGCGGATTCCAGTACCAAGGGTACAAACGCTCACTGGTGGAAGCGCCTGGCTTGATCGAGGCGCAACGTCCCCATTTGTTGTCGGTGAGGTCCTTGGACATCTGAATCGTGGGTAACTTGCCCGGCATAAGCAGCCAGCCGTGATCGGTCACCACCCTAACGCTGTTCCAACCTGCAGCCAACAAGGCGGCGATGCGTTCTGCAATCTCTGCGAGAAGCGGATCGATGTGCTTGGCCAGCTTCCAGCCGCGCGCATGTCCCTCGCTGTCGATGTCGCCAAATTCGCACCACGCGTTGCCTAGGCCGTCGCCGTTGTCGGTACGATCCAGCACCCTCCAGTGGTTGTCGTTCAGCAGCTTCTTCAGGTGATAGCCACCCTTGAGCGACTGGCCCGTGGCGGCGACACAAGGTTCAAAGTCATCGCAATCATCAGTGCCACTAATCTTGCTTCTGACCGGGGAGACGGCAGCCTTTCCCGTTGCCGTTACGCTGGGTAGAGCCGTCCAGTTCATTGTCTCAGCTAACTGGTAGCCTCGCGCCTCCAAAGCTGCCGATAGCCGTCGAGCCGTATCAAAGCGCAGGCCATCAACAAACAGCACGCATTGCCCGCCGACCTTATAGAAGGCAGGAGCTTCGGCGATTCGTCCACCAGGGTAGATCGCACCATCCACTAGCTTTTGCAGGTAGCGCGCAGACTCTTCCAGCCAGGGCAGATAGATCACCCGCGTCGCTGTCGTCACCGCGTCAACGTCAGGCGCCTTGTCAACGCAAGCCAGTGCCGACAGCACCGCATCGTCGGCTCGCCAGCCCTGGTTGGCGTACCCCGCCTGCAAATCTGCAACCGAGCCGGCAGCCAGAGCAGTCTTAGTCACATCCGCTACCACAGCCAAGTGCTTGGTGGCCAACGCCAGAGGCGATTCACCCAACTCGGCCCAAACCAGCTCGCGGCGAGGCGCATGGGCCTTCTCAAGCTCCAGAACCCGCTTCCTTGCCTCATGCGCAGGCAAGTGGTTCAAGGCCAGCAGATCATGATGTAGCGACTTCTCCTGCTCCTCGTTCCATTGCGGCCAACCGCTCAGCTTCTCTGCTGGGATGTCGAAGATACCCAGATCGGGCGGCTTGCACTGGCGAATTCGGCTAGGGATGTTGGGGTAGCGTCTGGGTGCTTCGCTATAGCGCTCCCACACCGAATTCCAAGGCCCCTCACGCATCGCGAGCTTGCTGGCACCCGCCAGAACGCCATCGCCCTGAGGATTGAACACCAGCTGTGATTTGCAGACCTCAACGAAGGCCTTCCACTCGTTCGCGCCGCGCGTGGTTTGAAACGCGTCACCCTGATCCAACCACTGCAGCAGGTCACGCACAGGGTCACCGCCGGTCAGCAGGGTGTTGAAGTAGTCCTTGTCCAGCCGCTTGTCCTTCAGAAGCTCAAACTCCTCATCCAGCAGGAGGTAGAGCGCCAGTTGTATGGCGTTCTTGGCTTCGTTGTCCTGGGCCACATCCAGTCCCATGCCGCCTTGGTCCGACTTTAGGAAGGCCATGATGGTCCAGTCCTTGGCGTTGGCCTGCGACCAAATCACACCTCGGTACTGCAACTCAGCCAAGGGCTTCAGCATGTCAGGGCAGTCTTCGATTGCCCGCAAGTCCTGGCGGCTCACTCCGGGTAGATAGAACACAGGCACCCGGTCGGCAGGCAAGGTGACATCCGGCGCTTTGCCGGCAATCACACAGCGCAGCCAGATGGCCGGGCCGACGCGGTTCTCTGGCAGATAGTCGCCTAGGACCAGCAGCTCGCCCAGCTCGCTCTGCAGACGCGGAATCACCGCCTCCCACTGCCGGTCCTTGTCGGGCCACAGGATGCACGACGGTGCGACCTGGACCTCGGGGTTGAATACCGCCGAGTCGCGAAGTGCCTTGGTCAGGTAATCAATGACTTTCATGAATGATTCAGATCCCACTTGTCAGCCAATACACAAAGCAAGTTCTCCTGGCGGCTATTCGCAACGCTCTCGGTCCACTCCGGCGTGTTCAACACTTGGGTCGTCAACACATAGGAAGAGACACCTTGCTTCCCACCGAAGTAGGCGGACTTTTTCTTGTCGAAGTCAAAGTTCTGGGCTTGGGAGTTTCGCTTCTGGGTCAGCGGCACGAGGTTGGCGATGCGATGTACCCATTCATCGCGCACCTGAGGGTCAGGCCAAGTCTGAGCCCATTCACTTTTGGCATCGACGGTCTGCGGCAGCACATGCTCGATTGTCAAAACACTCGGATCATAGGTTGCCGCGCCATCGGATAAGAACGAGTCCAGCCGCAAAATGAGATAGTTGCGTCGGCGGGCAGTCAGCCAGTAGATCTTGCCGTCGAGCACGGCAGACATCTCCGCCTTTTCGTTATCCGTGAGCTCCACGGCTTCTACAGGTGACTGCAATGAGTGCGCCTTCTGCAACCCGGCAACGACAATCGCATAACGCTCAATACGTTCATTCACGTTCTTGCCACAGATGTGCATGAACGCCCCCAGGCGCTCCAGCTTCGTAAAGAACCACAGCACGTACTCCGGCTCGCTCTTCTTTTGTGCCAGGAACAGGATCGCTGGGGGCAACCAGTCTGAGTTATCGATCCGGTTGAGCCATTTCAGCAGACCATTGATATCCGACGCGTTGGCCGTGGATACGTATTGACCATTCTTGGCGACGAGATAGGCCTCGGCATAAGGCTCGATCACCTTGGAGACTAAGTCCTCCGGTGAGGCGACGGCGGCAAGGACATGCTCCTTGAATTCCTCCAGAAGTGCGCGCCGCGCTTTTACCCTAGCGTAGATCATTCGAATGTGACCAAACAGCTCGGCGAAGCCGTTGCGCCCGGTTTGCACCTCCAACTCTTCCCACTTATCCGTGAACTCGTCTTGCTTGGATTGAGTGATGCGTCCAATCACGTTCGACTTGATGATGTCGGTCGGCAGCAAGTCCAGCCCCCGGCTATTCAGCACCGAAAACACCCGGAAAGCAGATTGCTGGCTTGGCGTGGAAACGGCGACCAAGAAACAACGCTGCACCAGGAAGGCACCGAACTCGCAGAGTTTGTCGGCATCAGCGCCGAAAGCTTTTTTGAGTCTGTCCAGCAGTAAACGCGCGTTGCCTTGAATGTTCCGTTGCGATTCGTTATTGAGCTGCGCCGGATCGTGGCTCAGCAACTTATCGAGCTGCAGCGCCTGAACATGGTCGGCAAAGAAGGATAGATCACGCTCGCGCAGCGCTAGCCGTGGCTTTGGCTTCAAGCCTTGAGATGCACGACCGGGCTCGCGGATGTAGTTTTCAAAATCAGCCCGTAGCTCGCCAGCAAATTGTGCCGTCAGCGCCGAAAGCAAAATGGTCAGCGTAGTTAAGCGCTGTTGCCCATCGATCACCTCGGAGTGGGGTTTGCCTTCGTCCTTGATCAATACGATGCTACCCAGAAAATAAGTGTCCTCCGGCTCCCGCAGGAAGAAATCATGTAGATCGTCAAATAGCTCGGACGCTTGATCTACGGTCCAGGCATAGGGCCGCTGATAGGACGGAATGACGTAATCGAAATCCGAACTGAATATTTTCGCCAGTGGATATTCGGCGCCGCTGATCTTCTTGCTCATTGTCCGCTCCTTGCCTTTTGCTTTTCTTCCAGGCTGAGATGATGATCATTGATCCGATCGCCCACGTTGCCGTCGTACTGCAATCCGAGCTCGTACCAAGGCGCCGACGGCACATCACTACCACGGTCCCTTTCCCAACGCAGGCTCTTCGGCTTATCGCGCAACACCCCAGCGCCCTTTTTCCCCACATCAGGCACCGAGAGGAACGGCCGGATATTCAGCCGCACTCCATCGTTCAAATCAGGGTTCCAGCCCACCGGCTGCTCCTCGACTGGCTTCCATCGCACGAAGATGTCATAAGGCTTCTGGCCTTCCAGGATCAGCTCGAGGCGCTTCTTTAGCACTTCTGCTGCGGTCAATTTTTCCTGTGCGCCGTCTACGCTGTTATCGGCGTCACGCTTCTGGCGGCTGATCCAGTCCCCCAGGTAGGTGTAGATCAAAGCCTCTAGCGTTTTGTAGTCGAGCTTGTGATAGCTAACCAGGGCGGCAAAACCATCGCGAAGGCCATCCCACACATGCCAAACGAAGGGACGATTAGCAAACAGCGCGCAGTGCTGAGTGAAAAACTTGTCGCGCAACCAGGTTTCAAGTGACTTGCCAGCATGATCAGCAGCGGCCATTAGTTGATTGAAAACATCGCTGCTCCAATCCTCGCCATAGGTTGCAGCAAGCAGGTTGAGTAGCCGATCGCCGGCTGATGCCTCTCGGCCTACTGCTGGGATACATACAATCCCATCATTGTCGACGTAACCTACCAATGCTCCGCATTCCAGTACTAATTTTCGCGACTCATCAGACAACTCAATTTGTTCATCAACTTCAGCTGGCCAAGAAAATCCGAGCAGACGTGCTACGGCGACTTGCAGTACGCTTCCGTCAGTTCGATTGGGCCCTCTAGTAACTTGTTTACAAGCTTCATCCCAAACTACAGAGCCACATGGATGGCCATGGAACACCCATTGAATCGGGTCATTGGAGTACGGTTTTGGAAGGCCATTTGGATATTTTTCGATCGCAATACTTTTCCAGTACTGTAAATCAAATGGAACTTTGGCCAACGTTGCGTTAGTGACGCCGAGTTTTTCATCCAGCTTCCTTACGTCCGCATAGTATGAATCTGACGAACAGTAACACCACAAAGCCGGCAAATCGAGTGAGCTGTTGCAAGCCAAAATTGCAACATTATTGTCAAAGAATCCTCCAAGATAAATTGATGCCGGAAGCTTACGCGTTTGGGTGATTACCACACCATTACTTCCGTGAGCTCCTTCGCCTCGAATTGCTGCCTTGGTGCTCCTTGATAGTCGACCCACTCCTTTTTCCCAAAGCAGGATGTTGGTCAAGCCCTGATAGTGGCCACCCTCTTGATAAGTAACTTGTTGCAGCTCCCAATCGGCGCTTAGTGGGTAGACTTCCCAGAAGTATCGTCCATACAAAGGATAATCAGCAGTCGAAGGACCTTGGTACGACCATGCGTAAGCCTCAAGTAACTTTGATTCACTGGTAACGCCAAATGCAAATTTCGCATCTGGATTAGCTGACAACGACGCCAATGTTGTTACCGATAACGTGTTTAACTTCAACTCTTCAGCACGTGTTTGCTCCGAAGATGTAGTGGCTTCCAGACCTGTTACGATATTTTCTTTCAATGGCCTATTCTTAGAAACGATCGCGATTGCTCGCAGTACGTCCCAGCTAGCTTTTGCGGTTGCGCCAGACCCAACTTTTGTAAGACTAAGAATCGAGGAATTTTCAAGCAAATCCTGCCGCAAAGCAGAGTAAGACTTCAGGTAGTACCAGTTGAGAGGCGTTACCGAGCAGTGAGCTCCATTTGGCAGAAGGAACTCATCAAAACGCTTGAGGAACACAGTTGCCATATCCGCGTCGCCGGCCTTGTAATAGGAAGACAAGAAGCTCTTTAAGCGCTCCGATTGTTTCCCTTTGACTAAATATGGTGGATTGGTAAATATAAGCCAGTAGTTCTCAGAGAGCATCTTGGCAGCTTTACCTATGCCGCTCGCCACAACAGCCATTTCCGATTTCTCGTCACTTTTTTCACCACCGAGTGCTTTTTCAATTAGTGGCCCAACCACATCCCAGGGCAGTTCAAAAAGTGTCCCTTTACCAATATGTTTTCCCGGATTAATCAAACTCCCCAACAATGGCGCATCTTGGAATTGTTTGTAGATTTCTTCGAGACCGGCGCGCAAACCATGATCAGTTCCTGCCAAGGTCAACCATTCGTCTTTTGAGGCGCTGATGGAAAGCCCAACACAGGCAACATTTAATTCGGGCAACGCACGATATCCCCCGGCACCTGGATATCTCCAAGCATTAAGTGCTAGTGCAAAAGCTGCCAGTTCTACGCACCGTTGGTCAAGCTCTAATCCGTTTATGTTTTCTCTTAGAACAGCATCAACGGCTTCACGCGCGGATAAATTTTCTCTGGCCATCCTCATTGGCACGAGCATTAGAAATGCCGCTACCAAAAAGTGACCTGAACCACAGCAGGGGTCGAGGGTTGTAAACTCAGCAAGATCTTTTGGCCAGTGCTCAAAAAAACCCGTTGATGGCATCCATGTGCCATTTTCTAGTTTTGCAAAGCGGAGGTAATCCAAAGGCAAGCCCGGTAGCGAAATCTTCTTTCGCAACTCATCCTCAGAACTGTCCGAGGATAGGTCTACCTCAGATAGGTGTTGGGCCGCCCACCAAGCTCCTAAGGAGTTGTCGAGTACATACGCCACCATATATGGTTCAGTGAAAAGCTGGGTGACGGCGGGCAGCTCGTCGGCGGAGATTTTCACTTCGGATTTGTTGATGCGTTCTTTATTGTCGGCCTGCCAGAACTGGTAAACCCACCCTAGGCTGTCACTGGCCTTGAACACCACGTCGGGCAGGTCCTTAAGCAAGCGTTCGAGCTCACTTTGGTGTTCGGGCGCAAAATTAAGCTCAAACACAGGTGAACCGGGCTTGAATACTTGCGGTAGCATGCGTGCGGCCAGTTTGCCCGCCAACTCCCAGCCATTTTTGGCACCCTCGTCCGGTGCCAGTTCATCGCACACTTCGAGGGTGACGGGAACACCGTCGTACATCAGCAGCTCGTTGTCGGCCAGGAAGCGGGCGAACAGCATGCGGTGCCAATGCTGATAGGCCACCTCTTGCACCAGGTGCTGCACCTCTTGCTTACCGTAGGTTGGGTTTAGGCTTTTCGAGTCACGGGCATCACCGAGCTGCTTGCCGTGAGTGCGCAGACGATTGCGCAGCACTTTCTCGCCAACACTTAAAAAAGATTCGGGCTTGTCGTGACCGACGCCCAATTGGTCAACAGTTGCATGTGCTGCTTTTTCTGCCAACGTGCGGGCCAATTTAACGGTTCTTTCCAGTGTGCTGCGCAGGTCTTTATCTAGGGTTTTCATCATGTTTGTTCAGGCCTCAGTGAAGGATAACCGGGCCATTCTTCAGGGCCTTTGCGATAGTTTGTTTGGCATCCTGCAGCCAGGCCTCGATGTCTTCGTCGGTCTTGATGGTGCGGTTGGGCAGCTTGACGAATTGCGCTTTGGGCTCCATCAGCTCGGCGGCGGCCACCAACACGGCGTCAAAGCGCGAGTCTATGGCGGCAACACGGTCGGAGAATGACGACAGCGACAGACGATCCACCGTAGCTAGCACTTCGGTGGTATTGGCCACTTGCACCTTGGGCGCGTCGATGAGAGTCAGCTTCTGGGCGGCTAATAGGCTGTTACGCTGCTCGGGCTCCAACTGCTTCCAGTTGGTATCAGCGTCCAGGCGTGCCATACCGTTTTGGTGGCGTGTCTGATAGTCGGTGTGCAAGCGGTTGAGGTCGTCGCGCAATAGCTGCGTGAGGCCGGACACCAGCGGAGTGATGGGATCGGGTTCTTCTAGCAGTTGGCGTTGCTGTTCCACGTGTGCAACCTGTGCAGCCAAGACTTCAGCGTCCGAAAGACCATTGGCATGGACCAACAAGCGCTTGAGAGTGCTCCAGGTAGGCAGTCGCTTGTCAATGTATTCGGCGACATTCATCCAGGTGTCGATAGCGGCGCTGAGCTCTTCACGCTGGTTGTACAGAGCCAGGAGCTGCTCATTGCCTGCGGTGAGGCGGATCTCTTCCAGGCCAGCAGTTGCCGGGCGTACGGGACGAGGCGCGTCGCCCCCCGCGCGGTTGGCCAGCTCTTGTGCACTGACCAGGAATTGCGGCAGGTAAGCCAGCTCTTCACCTTGCTTAGCGTTGAGGCCGACTTTCTGCAGCACCTTGCGGATCTGGATGCGCTGCGCTGCTGATACGGTGGCCGACTCGACCTTGAACATGGTCTTTCCGATGACCTTTCGCTCTAAGTCCTTCGGGTCGATGGTTTGGCCCTTCTCGTCCTGGGCGCGGATCAGCCCAGCCACCAACAGTACTTGCAAGCCGCCATCCGCCGCGTCGCCCGGCCAACCGTAGGTGGCACCTTCAAAGTGTTTGCGGATATCGATACCCTTCTTGCCGCCGGCAATGAAGGCCAGGATGGTTTTGCAGACGGGGTTCTTGGCAGGCTCACCGTCATCGCCCACGCTCTTGAGAGCATCTGGCGCACCTTTCTGCGCCTTTTCGTAGACCTTCGGCCACCCGGCGTGGTCAGCGACGTGGAACTGCGGATAGAGTCGCTGCAGGGCGTTGGTGGCGGCTTCCAGGGTCATGTCCTGCAAATCGGTGCCCAAGATTTCGTTACCGCCGCCTTGGAATACTCGCGCACCAGAAAAAGCCTCTTGCAACAGATCGCGAATTTTGCCTTCAGCGGTCTGCTTGGTGGTTTCCATCGCTGAGCGGGCTTCGGTGCCCTCGGCGGTGTTGGGTACGCCACGCTTGTCCAGCGTGGCGCTAGCGGCCTTGAAATCGATCAGGTAGTGACGCAGGTCGTCGGCTGAGCGCTTGGGGATGAACACGAATACAGTCGACGACTGGTTGCCAGCCTGTCGTGCATCGGCACGCACCGAGTTTTCGTCGATGCCCCAGCCATCGCGAACCCAAACGCAGACCTTCTCGTTGGCATCACCTGGCAACTGCGCATCGAACACCGGGAATATATCGCGCGAGACCTTGGACGTACCTTGTGTAAGCGACAGCTTGCGCACCATCTCGCCGAAGCGGCGGCGGATGCGGTCGTCACGCTCAGCATCCACCCGGTGAGCCTCGTTGGCCAGGCTGTTGCATTGACTGAGGAATTCGTCGCTCCAGGCAGCACTTTCCTCGGTCTGGATGCGGTACTCGTCGCCAACCTTCATCAGCAGCTCGCACTTGTCGAGCAGGCTAGGGAGCTTGCTGCGCAGCGTGCTAGAGCCTTGGGTGAGGTCTTCCACCAACAGATCGGCCAGGGTATCGACCGTAGCGTGAATGCCGATTTCGTTGTTGCTGCTAGCCAGCTTATTGATTAGGAACACCAAACCACAGGCGCGACTCATCAGGCGCTGATCGTCAGTGCCTTTGGCCCAGATCATGGTCTTCTCATGGACCTTGCGCGGCAAGATACGGGACTGCTGCAGCTTGTCGGCGGCATCGAAGTAAAGGTAGTCCGCTGGCACCACACTACCGACCGGTGCGTCCACATTGGTCTGGATGACCCTATGGATCATCGAGAGCTGGTTGCGCAACTGGCTGTCCGTGCCGGTCTGATCGAGCACGCGCAAGGCATTCTCCCAAAAGCGGCGACGCACTGGGAGAATGGGGTAATCCTGCGGGAAAAACTGGATGTCGTCCGGGTGATGACCGATGGTGGTGCCCGCCAAGTGGCGCGAGATCTCACCCAAGTTGGTTTGCATCACCTTTTCCACCGAAGCTTTGGCCTCGGGTTTCTTGGCCAAGATTACTTGGCGGATCACCGCATCCACGTCGGCATCCGACAATTCGACGCGTACCGTGAATCGGCCTTCGAGCTTCTTCAGGTTGGATGTGCCAGTGACGGCCGTCTGGCCGGTGCCGATGAAGAGCAGCTTGGCGCCGATGTTTTTGGAGCAGGCCTCGACGGTTTCTTGAACATCGATAGAGCGCTGACTGTCTTCGCCGATGTACTGCTGCACCTCGTCAATGACCACGAGAGTGAGCGGAAACTTGCCATCGCGGGTGAGGGCCTGCTTGATGGCCTTGATCATGTCGCTGCTGGATACATCCTGCACATAAGGGTACAGGTTGTTCAGTGTCTCGACGCAGGATGCCGCCGATGTGAAGAGGTTGGGCTTGGCTTTAACCAGAGCCGCGTGCAGGCCCTCCGCCACGTAGAAGTTGTCCAACTCCTCTTCCCAGTCATGCCCCCCCTGCTCGACATAGCCACGCACCGTGTCGTAGATGTTCTCATGTTTGAGCCACATGACGAATCGTGCGACTGGGTACTGCTCTGGCAGTCCGACCGAATTGAAGAGAATGCCGAGCAGCGCCATTCGGGCTGACTTGTCACGCGACTTCGAACCAAGCGTGCCTGACGCTGCGTGAAGACCACCGTGTCGCTTGGCCTGGGTGCTTAGTTCCTTGAGCTGATCGCTAACGCTTTGTGGCAGCGACGCGAGGCCGCGCGCAGTAGCTCCGTCGTCGAACTGGCTGTCCACCCAAAGCGCGCGCAGCATCTTCACCAGATGCGACTTACCCGAGCCATAAAAGCCGCTAACCCACACGGCAGGCTGTTGCGCTTGCTCGATGTTCTTGAGATAGGTTTCTAAGATGTGGACTAAGCCCTTCTCGTACTGCCCATCGCAAACAAAGGTGTCCAATTCGTACCGCAGCACGGAAAGTGCTTCATTGGTTTTTTCGTCATTGACGCTAGCTACACCCTCGTTAACCAACTTACGGGTCGATGGATCTTTTTGGTAGATGTCGCGATTGAGCATGAGCTTCCCCTTAATCAGAATTCTTTGTCTGCGGTGATCGGCACGGCTAGGTAGTTCCAGCCGTCGTACCCATCCAGCAAGCGGTAGTTGTTGTCTTCGTAGCTGCCAGGGAAGAACACCAGTAGGCGGCCCTTCACCTTCGGGGCAAGCTTGTCCACGACCTCTTTGACCTTCAGGAAGCCGAACAGGGATCCCACGCCCTGGAGCGCCACGACAAAGTCCTTGCTAACGTTCTTATGCTGCAGGAAGGCCTCGAACTCGGTTTCGATATGGCTGAGGTACTTGGGCAGCAGCGTGGACAGCAAGTTGGGCTTTTGGAAGTAACTCTTGGCGTAACGCTGGGACGCCAGCCAGTTGGGGAACGAGTCCGTCAGGTCGAACAAGGCCCAGTCATGGCCCGCCTCACGGGTAGCAATCTCAAACTCGTCGACTTTGGCGCGAAGGCGCAGCTCTTCCGTCTCTTGGTAGACGCAGAAGATGACGCGCTGAGCGGCGGCCGCGTCATCGCGCCAGGGCACAGCCACATACCTGCTGTAAGACTGAGTCAATCGCTTAATTCTGCTCACGTAGCCACTCCATTTCCTGCGCAGTAATCAGGTTCGGGAAAAGCACCTCGACCACCTGGCCGACGCGCTTGAGCGAGATCCAGCCCCGGCGCGAGGCGTCCTCCGCCAACTCGATCGTCTTTTCGAAGGAACAGTCGAGCATCCGGGTGAAGTCGCTCTTGAACAGCGACTCGCCCCGCAGACCGCTTACGTAGCCCAGAAGCAGTGCCAAGGACACCGTGCCTGGTGTCGATACCACGCGGGCGCGCACTTTGCGGACGCGACCAGCCAGGTGGCCCGATTGGGTCCAGGAGGAGTTGATGTTCTGCGCGGTGGACTTTAGCGTAGCCTTGCTGAAGCGCTCCGGTTCTTGAGCGTCGATGAACTCTTCCGTCGCCTCACGGGCAACGGTGGCCCCTTCTTGAAAACCGAGGACAAAGGGGGCGGTGGCTCGAAGAATGGGATCGCGCGAGTAAGCGCACAGCGCAGCCAACAGTGGCTGCCCATCCACATCGCGCAGCCAGAAAAAACGCAGAGCGCGGAACACCATCAAGCCTGGGTCCAGCGCGTAGAGATCGGCCAAGTGCCGGAAAGTCAGCGTACGCGTTTTTCCTGAACGCTTGCCGAGGCAATTGGCAGTCTGGATTGCTTCGAGATACTCGGCCTTAACGGCGTCGGCCTTGTCCACATAGGACAACAAGGCGCGCAGCTCGACCAGCATCATCGTCCGGGCGGTGTGGACCCCGCCGCGTTCGAAACTGAAGCCAAGGCGCTGCAACTTATTCTGCTTGTACTCTACTTTCACTTTAAGGTCAGTCCTGCAGTTCAGCCGGCATCGACGCCGATTCGTTGTTGGTCGGAGGGCAGTAGCCAGGCGCCAACACAGCATTCTTGACGCCATAAAGCGCCAAGTGATCTTTCAGCCATAGCCTGAATTCGGGACCGTTAAGACTGTGGTCAGATGAGCAGTCCACACTCCACTGCCGCAGAATGTATCCAGCTGTAGCAGCCCGTAATTTCACACGTAGAGAACCGCGAACCATTCCATAGTCCATCTCTGTGATCTCAGGACGGGGCTGATCGGGGTGGGGCACCATCTCAAGCTCGACTATCCGGGTCCATTGAATATCCTGGTCGCTACGCTCATGGGGCTGCAATTCGGCCCCCCTCATTAAGGCTGGGTGCTTGATCCGGGTAATGACGAAGTCCCGGAACTCCCGAGACTTTCGATCAAATGCGCGGACATGCCAACGCAGGCCGTTATCGATCAACGCAAACGGGACGATCTCACGTTTGGTGCGGCCACTGGAGATCGAGTGGTACTCGATGCAAAGCGGAGATTCGTGGTGGATCGCTCGGGTCACACTCGCTAGGACATCTAGATCCGGATGAGTGAGCCGTGACGGGCTTTCGCTGGCAACCCATGCCTTGAGTAGCATCGGTTCGCCATCGCCGAAGCCTTGGGTCAGCCATGACAGCACGCGCTCGGAGGGAAAATCGAAGACGCGCTGAAAGTCCGGCCCAAGGATGTAGGACTTGCCTTTGGGGTCGTAGTCAATGTTGCCGGGGGCCAACTCCTTATACAACGCCAGGTCCCTTGACGCAGCGGCTGACTGAATGCCAAACCGAATTACTAGATCCTGGCGGCGTATCTCCCCGATGAACCGCACGCGCAGCTCCACAAATGCGAGCCGGTCGCGTTGTGGCTGGGTGAGATTTTCAAGCCGTTCGTTGGACATCGTAGCTGGCTCACTTAGTTTATCGACTGCTTTTGCACATCATACTGAATAGCATACCAAGACTATTTTAACCGGCTAGCAGCACATTATAAATCTGTAGTTATAATCATTTTGATGAGTATTTTCGCAGTGCCCCCCCGCTCTGAGTTTTAGCGAAAAGTCGAAGGATAGGTGCACTCGCGCAGTGCAAGAGGAAAGTTCGAAACACGCCCATTGAGCCGTGAGAATTGGATCAAATCATGATCGCAGCCGCATGCTTGCCGCTGCGCAACGATCCAGTAAAAAGCCAGATCTTGCGACCAAGTGCCCACGGCCAAACGTGCTGCTCCGGCTGGCTATTAGCAAAGCTACCCCTTACTGGCATCAAAGCTTCGCTGGCGATCCCCATACGATTTCGTAGCAGACTTGCACAGGTAGCTGGCGCGGTAGAACAGATCCGGCAGCACGTCCTCATCGCCTGCACGCACATACCTATCTACTCGGTATTCCGCATTACGGGGGATCTCAACCAGCCCATCAACTTGATTGTCAGCCAGGCCCAAGGCACTGGCCCATGCTTCTTGCATGCGGCTGATCATATTGTCAGCTTCAGATCGCAGCCGTCCAACCGTGTAGTAGGCATCTCGATTGAGCACGATCAGCAGGTGGTAGTGTGGTCGCCCTCCCCATCCCACTTCTCTGGCCCAAACGTAGCGAACCTTGCAGTCATGAGCGCATGGATTCCGTTCACAGGCCTTGTCACGGTTGCGCTTGATCTTCTCCTTGAAGGACTCAATGAAGTCGCTGATGACTTTGTTCCTGTATGCATGGTCAGGTAGATCGATGCCGACTGGCAGACGGAGATCCACTCTGTAGGCCAATATCCTAGAGTACTGCTCAAGTGCCAGATGTATGGTGTGCTTCAAGCGGGACAGGTATTGCCGGACGAAGGGGCCTTTCTCAACCATCACTGGCAGGCCTTCAAAGGTGTCGTCGTGGTGCAGGCGGAGGTTGGTGTTCTCGGGATGTCGAAGCATGGTTACTACTCACTGGGCTTAGGTTCATAACCAGTGCCCAGTGTGTATTTTTTTATTCACAACCTTGGTAGGACATGACCTACTGGCTTTGGGAGCCAGTAGACGCCATGCATAACGGTACCAACCCTGCAGGTAGCGAGGACTACTAAAAGCATAATACCCACACCGAGAAAGCCCTCTCCAGAAAGCTGAGGGAACTGAGACCCGACTGCTCCCGCTACGCTTACATATTTGTTCCGCTATCATTCCGGTAAAAAACTATGCCCTGATCCGGTTTGAAGCCCAGTAGGCTGAGGCAATGGAAGCAACATTGCCTGGTATATGTGGAGAGTTTCCAGGCAATCCCAGCAAGCGCCTGGCAAGGGCCAGCCGGCATAACCCCCATGACCGGCTGCAAACCGATCATGGGAGTTATGACTAGCTACTAGATGTCCTTACCTCAGACGCCCCCTAGGTAAGGTCGCGCTCCTCGATCCTTGCCAGGATCCAATCTTGCACCTCACTTTCAACCCAGCCAACGCAGCGGTCACCCAGTGGGACCGGCTTCGGGAAGCTGCCCTCCCCGATGTACTTGTAAATGGTCGACCGTGCCAGACCGGTCGAGTCGATGACTTCTTTCAGACGGATGATCCTCATGAACGGGCTCCTGTAATACGTTCAGAGGATTCGCAACGTCTGTAAAAAATTACTCACCACGCCTACTGCGTAACGTTGACCGCCCAGGGTTTCGCAGAGAATTTCATCAGAACGGCATAGCCCGTACCGCTCAGTTGATGACTTATTAGCCTACAACTCGGCCGACGCCACTTAACTCAGGAGGATCAACTGCTGCAAGCGGAGACGCCAGAGTGGGGAGCTCCGCCAATACCTTACCCAAGATGCCCGACGACGAATCAATTCGACCTTGCAGAGAGTATTAATTACCTTTGCACGCGCCCGACTTTGGCCACCACCTTTGCCACGCTCCAAAGACTCGAAGCAGTCTCGGCCAGTCGTTCGAAACAACCGCGCACGCTGTGCACCCGCGTTTTGCCGAAATTGACGTGCGCAACCTATAAGCATCAGCAGCATGTGCTGACAATCTCGCCGCCACTCGACATCAGCACCCACCAGTTCCCGTTTTACTAATGGACGTTTAACGCCATATGCACCACTAACTCCAGGAACGCGACAAAAACGTCACTGACGCCATGGCTGCCTTGAACGTCCGGATCGATTCACACGGTAAAAAATACTAGGCACTGCTAAAAAACCAACCACTTATGGCTACAGAGTACGGATTTACTGGCTACTATGAGAAAAATTATTCTAGAATATTCATAGAATAAACATATGATCTCAATTGATCCTCTATAGAAACCATGTAGAACACTCATAGAATGCATATAGAATCTCACTAGAAATAGACCAAATTAATAGTATTAATATTTTAGAATTGATAGAGCGTGACTATGGACGAGACTTTTATCGTTGACGATAGCGGGCTTGACGAGCTGAGCCAGCTACTCAAGGAACCACGACAAAACACTCGTCATGACATCTGGCTATGGCTGTACCTGAACCAACACAAGCGGGCTAGGTTTGACGCTAGTACATGTAATGGCTCGACTATGCGGGACGAGATCGCAAGATTCCTGAGACGCAAGACCGAAAACCTTAAAGACATAGCCTCTCAAAAGGACCGATTCCTGGTCCCGCATGACTATCTCAAGTGGATTGAGGGAGATGAGCGGCAGCATCGATGGCTACTTCGCAGGATTGAAGAGCTCACTGAGTTGAGACCTAATCAGGGACTGCCTAGCGGACTGGTAAGACTCAATGGCAGGAATCATCTCATCGCCATCCTTGATCTCTGGGATGTGGATATCGCAAAGAAAGCAGACGAAATCGAGCACCTTCACAATCGTTGGCTTAGACACAAGGCTGGGGACAGAGCTTTCGAGTGGTTCGAAGACAAAAAGGATGGCCTCAAACGCTGCAAATGCGCTTGGGAGTGGCTAGAGAAGCACCATGTATCCATATTTAAAAGCCAGCTCCCTATCAACAATTTCAAAGAGCTGCTCCTGTACTTTGATGAAGCAGAGCTCGGCCGCAATGAGATGAAAGCCATCATCCAGACGATCAAAAAACGATGGAACCGTAAGCAGTTCGACGAACGCACAGCAGACAAGAAGCAGGTTAATGTCATGCTATCGAAAACCGCGATCGAGCTACTCGATACGCTGGCAAAAAAGCACGAGCTGAAACGAGCTCAAGTCTTGGAGCTTCTGATAACGACGGAGTCTGAGGATGGCGTGTACTTCACAGGCAGGCTGAAAGGTGGCTAGGAAAACTACCTTAGGTGATGGAGCCAGCCGGACACCCTCCTTTCCTCTGCACCGCCAGCCCAAAGCCTTGGTATTCCAAATGGTATTCCAAAGAATCTTTTAACCGATATTTTTCATTTAAAATCAATTGCTTATATCATAAGCTCAGATTACCCCGGCACCAAATACGAAGCACCACCAAAACCCACCTTGTGCGGGTTTTGTTGTTTCTGGGCCCCTGGAAACACACCGCCGAATGGACCTTCGGATTTTTCCCGCAAGACATCGCGCCCTTGGTGAACTGGTGCTCATCAATCGACACGACTAGCCTTGAAACGTCGCTGCAAAATCAGCGACCGGGTTTAGCAGCTCGGTTAATATCAAGGCATGCAATGCCACCATCCGTTCAAGCGAAGCATCTTGCGTCCGCTTGTCCACGTTATGGCGGCTGTGCGTGGGGCACTTTCGAGTGCGCTGGGTTCCTTGATTCCTGGTCTGCTAACCCGCGTACGGTCGCCACCCTTTTCGTTTAGCAGCGATGTCTGGCGACTCCACCAATCAAGGAGTTGCACTCATGAAAAAGATCAGCCCCAATCCTCCGAGCCCGGGCCAATCCGGCACGAACATCTTCTGCATCGCTCAAGGCATCGACCCCGAAACCCTGCTCGTACAGGCCTGCGAAACCCTCGCCTCGCTAAACGCGCTCACTACTGACTTGGCTTTCGAACTTGACGGCGCCTTTCGCCATAAACTTCTGGCCACTCAGCAATTGAGTGTCTTGGGCGAGTTGCTGGTGACGCGCGCACTGGACATTCTCGTGCCAACGGCAGACTCGAAAACGCAGGAAAGGACGGCTTCCGAGTATTAAAAATAGCGACCCAGCAGGAAAGCGCCAAAAAGTAACCAAAGGGTGAGCGGGCTATTTTCTTCGAAAATAAATCCGTCACCTTTTTCTATTGGGGATGGTTGTGATACTTCTCCATCCCGTACCCAACACCGCCCCACCTGAAACCACCTATCAGACAACCGGAAGTCCGATACCTCATGCTCAAGCCCTGTTTATTCCTGGCCCTCGCCACGCTATCCACACTCGCCAACGCCGACCTCGCAGGGGTCTGGCAAGGCACGCTCGGCAAGACGCCGATCACCGCCTGTTTCAACGCCGCGCCCAATACCGGCGGCAGTTACTATTACCAGCGATTCCTGACACCGATCCAGCTCACCCAGGAAACACCCGATGCTCCCTGGGCGGAAGAAGGCAACAGCGGTGTCTGGCAATTGGAGACGCCACAGGGCGACTCGCTCAAGGGCGTCTGGAGCAAAACCAAGGGCGGCAATCCACTGCCCCTGGCATTGCAGCGCGTGGCAACGCCGCCCGAAGGTTGTGCCAGCGATGCGTATAACGCTCCCATGGAAGCTGCGCCCCTACCGGTCAAGACGCAGAAGCAATCCTTCGCCGGGCACAGCTACCAGATAAAGACTCAAGGCGCCCAGGTCACGCTCAAGCTTGAGGGCGACAACCCGGCAATTCAGAAGATCAACCGGCAATTGGGGAGCCTGGCCATCAGCGCCGATGGTCAAGCCGACTACTTCAGCGAACGACGGGAATACCTTGGACGCAACGGTGCGGCCTATACCAGCGAAATCAGCGTCGAACCCACGTACTGGTCATCCCAGTGGATCACCGTCAGGTTTTACCGATGGGCCGCCAGCACGGGCGCCAGGGGTATCAGTTGGGGGCTGCATTCCTGGAACCTGCAAACCGGCGAAAGCGTTGATCCATGGACTTGGCTCGGTGGGCACCAGGAATGGTATGACGCCTACTCCGGCCATCTGAAACTGCCCGCCAAATTCAGTGCCTGGCTGGCGAAGCAAACCACCACAGATGAAGGCTGCCCGGCGGTCACCAGTTACTCGACGTTCGACCTGAGCTTCGACACCCAAGGCATGAAGCTATCCACGCCCGCCAATGGCGACGGTTGCGACAATGACCTGAGTTTCACCTGGGAGCAGTTGGAACCTGTTTTGTCGCCCAAGGGTAAAGCCGCACTTTCCAGCTTGAAGATGCCTTGAATGCATGACCAGCACACGATGGTCCAGACACTGATCAGCAGCGATGCCCAACGCTGGCACCTACTGGACATCGTCCGCTCCCTCGCCCTCCCCGACTGCTGGATCGGAGCCGGCTTCGTACGCAACGCGGTATGGGATCACCTCCACGGTCGCCCCCTATCACCACCGACCGGTGACGTCGACGTACTGTGGTTCGACGCCACCTGCACCAGCCCCGACGAAGACCGCCGCCTCGAAGCCCTCTTACACGCAGCAGAACCCTCCATCGACTGGTCCGTCAAAAACCAGGCCCGCATGCACCTGCGAAACGGCGATGCACCTTACCGCAACGCCAGCGACGCCATGCGCTTCTGGCCCGAGACCGCCACCGCAGTCGCCGTCAGAAGAACCGCAGCGGACCTATGCGAAGTTTCAGCCCCTCTCGGCCTGGAGGACCTGTTCAATCTCCAACTCAAACCCACGCCCCGCTTCACCCAGGAAAAACACGCCATCTACCAACAACGCATCACCTCCAAACGCTGGTTAACCCAATGGCCACTGCTGAAACAACCCTGACCCTACAAAAACCTCACATTCATTCACGAATTATTAAGAATCGCCCTCGTATACTCGCCGATCGCCCGGGCCGTTCCCCCGAACGGCCCCCTGCCCCGGTAGCCAGAATCCATGACGCGTTCCGCTCCTCTGCTGCTCCTGCTCGCTGCGCTGTTGTTTTTCTTTGCCCTTGGCAATCACGAGTTGCAAGGCTCGACCGAGGCCCGTGTGGCCGGGATCGCCATGGCCATGCACCTGGATAACGATTGGGTGGTGCCGCGACTGTTCCGTGAACCCTTCCTGGAGAAACCGCCACTGAGCCTGTGGCTCGACGCCGGGGCGATCCGGCTGTTTGGCGGTACCACTTGGGCAGTGCGTCTGGCGTCGGCGTTTGCCGGGCTGTTCAGTGTGATGCTGCTGTACGGAATGCTGCGCAAGTTTGGCCGGCCCAAGGCGCTGGCGTTTGTCGCGGGCCTGATGCTGGCGACCATGGCCAGTTACTGGAGCAACGTGCGCGGTGTGGGTGAGGACTCGCTGCTCACCCTCGGGGTCACCATGGCCCTGCTGGCGTTTTATCAAGCCAACCGCCCCGAGTCGGAGCGCGACCGTTCCAACCTGAGCACCTGGTTGCTGTTCACCTTTGGGATGGTCATCGCCACCTTGAGCAAAGGGGTTCTGGGCCTGGCCATGCCGGGTGTGGTGATCTTCGTCTATCTGGCCAGTACCAGCCTGATGGATAAACAATTCAAGCTGGGCGACTGGATCAAGCCCGGGCTGTTCACGCTGCTGGCGCTGGTGCCGCTGATGATCTGGCTGGGTTTCCTCTACCAGCGCGACGGGCTGCAAGCAGTACGTGAAGTGCTGCTGACCAATAGCGTCGGGCGCTTCAGCGGTTCGTTTGTCGAAGCCGGTCACTACGAGCCGTTCTATTACTACATCGTCAAACTGCCCGAAGCCTTTTTGCCCTGGAATATTCTGGTGTACCTGGGGCTGTGGCACTTCCGTAAAAGCCTGGTGCGCAACCGCTACCGGCTGTTTTTCAGCGTATGGCTGGTGGCGCAGTTCACCCTGCTGACGTTCGCCTCCAGCAAGCGCACGGTTTATCTGATGGCCTTGACGCCCGCCGCGGCAGTGCTGGCCGCCGAGTATGGCGGCGTGCTGCTGGGCTGGCTGAAAAGTCGTGGGCAGGTTTCACACGTTGCCGAACACGTTTATGAAAACCGACGGGGTCTGGTAGGTGGCTTCTTCACCGTGGTGGTGGCCTGCTACCTGATTGCAGCTTTCTGGTTCGCGCCCAAGGCCGATGTGCGCCAGTCGTTTGTGCCGGTAATCAGCCAGATCCAGGCGATGCAGGCGCAAGGCAAGGAAGTGGTGCTGTATCAGGCCAACGAGCGAATCGCCGGCGCCGGGGTGTTCTACATGCAGGCCTATTTGACGATTCTGCAGACGCCGGAGGAACTCAAGAGTTACCTCGCGGCCAAGCCCGGCAACGTGGCCCTGGTGGACAATACTGACCGGCTGAACGTCCCGGTGAGGGTGGTCAAGGAGATGGCGATCAACCGTCAGCCGTACTATTTCGTCGAGCAGTAGGGCCTGTCACCACAGCGCCAGGTCGTACGTGAGGTAGATCCGGTAGTTGTCACGATCGCTCGCATAGGTCGAGCGATAAGTGGCCTTGCGCAACTCGATGCCTACGCCTTTGAAGGTGCTGTCCTGGATCACGTAGCGCAGGTTGGTGTCCGACTCCCACTCGCGGGCTTCGCGGCCCTTGTAGTCACCGTTCTGGCCCTTGTAGTAACGGGTCATGAAGGTCAGGCCCGGCAGCACAGCGACCAAGTCGTAGTCATAACGCAGCATCCAGGTTTGCTCACCGGCCTGGATGAATTTGCCGACACCTGCGTTGCTGAAGGAATACACCGTCGACACGCTGGCGTAGGGCAACGCGGTATCGCCGGTGACTTTCTGATAACCCACGCCCAGCGCCTGCGGCCCTAGCCGGTAGGTGAACAACCCGCTGAACATGTCGCTGTCGACCTTGCCATTGCGTGCCTCGCCCGCTTCGTTGCTGATGAAGTAACGCAAGTCGCTGGTCAGGCTGCCGGCACCCACTGGCTGTTTATGCACCAGGCCAAAGAACTGCTGGCGATAGAATTCACGCATTTCGCCGTAGTACCAGGTACCGCTTAGCTTGGGCGTGAAGGCATAGGTGGCGCCGGCGAAATCAAAGTCGCTGCCCTTTTTGCCGCTGTAACCCTGGGGATAAATGTCCACGCTGTCGGTCGAGTTTCGCAGCTTGAACTTGTCCAGATGCCCGGCGTGCACGTACAGGTTACGGACGCCGCTGTACTCGACTTGAGTGCCCTGGAATGTTTGTGGCAACAGCCGGCCATCGTTGTACACCAGCACTGGAATCTTCGGCAGCAGCGTGCCGGTTTTCACCACGGCTTCGCCGATGCGCATCTTGGCGGTCACGCCCAGGCTGGAGAATTCGCTGGCCGCGCGGCCATCGTCGTGCACCGGCAACAGCCCGGTGCCGGCATGGGCGCGGCTGGAGTCGAGCCTGATCCCCGACAACCCCAGCGCATCCAGGCCGAAACCCACCGTGCCTTCGGTATAACCCGATTGCAGGTTGAGCAAAAAGCCCTGGGCCCACTCCTTGCGGTCCTCGCCGCCGTCGCGGTAACCGTCGTTGAAATAGTAATTGCGCAAGGTCAATTTGCCGTGGGAATCCTCCCAGAAACCCTGGGCCATCAGTGCCGGTGACAGGCTCGCCAGCAAGCCCGTGCACACCACTCCTCCCCTCGTGAAAAGCTCACGCATAACCGTCTCCCGAATGCCGTATTGTGATTTTTTATGGGCAGTTGCTGCCTGCGATACGCTGGACGGCGCGTCGCATTGCGGCGGACACTAACGGCTCCTCGAACGCCCGGCAACGTTATGCGAGAAGCGCATCAGGCTATGCGCAAAGCCCTCAAACCACAGGAAAATCACGGTGAATCTCAAGCAGCTCGAAGCCTTCAAGGCGATCATGTCCACCGGTTCGACCATCGGTGCGGCGACCCGCATGGGCCTGTCGCAATCCGCGGTCAGCCGGTTGTTGAGCCAGCTGGAAGAGGCATTGGGGTTCGCGTTGTTCCTGCGCAAAAAGGGCCGCTTGATGGCGACCCCGGAGGCTGAAGAACTGCTCGCCGAAGTGGCCGGCCTGGTCGACGGCATGCAGCGTATCCAGCGCCTGGCAGATGAGATGCGCGTGGGCCGTTCGCGCAAGAGCCTGATCAAGGTCGGGGTGCCCACCAGCATGACCCAGGAGCTGCTGCCGCGGATCGTCGCCGAGTTTCTCAAGGGCCGGGAAGACATCGTCGTCGAGCTGCTGACCGGTTCCTACGACATGATCGAACGGGCCGTGCTCGACCGTTCCGCCGACCTCGGTTTTGTGCGCTTGCCTACCGAGATTCCCGACTTCGAGATTGAACCGGTGCTGGAAACCGAAGGCGTGTGCGTGATGCCCGCTGACCATCCGCTGACCCGCCACGCCTGCATCGAAGTGCAACACTTGCGGGACGTGCCGCTGGTAATGCTGGGCCGGCAACGGGCCCTGCGGGCGGAGTTGAACCAGGTGTTTCGCGCAGCCAACCTGACGCCCCAGGTGCGGGTGGAAGTGCACTCGGTGGGCGCCGCGTGCAGCTTTGTCGCCGAGGGGTTGGGGGTGTCGATCGTCAATGGTTTGCTGGCCAGCCACTTCATGCATTTGCCGATTGTGGTCCGTCCGTTTCGACCGGCATTGCCCTATGCATTCGGCCTGGCGTTTCGCGCGGATGAACCCAGGTCCAAGGTGGTGACGGCGTTTGCCGAGCACCTCAAGCACCGCCTGGCCGCACAAAACGCATAGCCCAACCCAGCCCGCGCATAACGTTGTCGCCGTTAAAACTTTGCCCTAGTGTCCGCTCCACAAGTGTCACCCGACACAACAATAACAGCGCACACCGGGGCAACCAGCATGACCGAACCGCAGATCGTCCGTACCCACTCGCCCACTGATACGCCGGTGGAAAAACCCGCGCAGCGCAAGCAGGTCAACCCGGCCATCATTCTGCTGAGCATCGTGCTGCTGGCTGTCGCCTTCACCTACGCGGTGAACTCGGGCAAGTTCCAGCGCCAGAACGGCCTGGTGGTTCCGGGCTCCTATCAGGTGCTGGAAAAGCACGACTCCCTGGGCCAACTGTTCTCCCTCGAACCGCGCAAGGCCAGCGATACGGTCGCTCGGCCGGTATCGTTGGTCGAGGGCTTCATGGCCATTCCCCAAGGCATCGAAAAACGCGCTGCGCTGATTTTCATGGTGCTGTTCATCGGTGGGATGTTCGGCGTGTTGAACAAGGCCGGCGTGATTGATGCCGGTCTTGAACGCCTGCTGGGGTTGACCCGGGGCAATATCTACGTGCTGGTGCCCAGCCTGATGCTGGTGTTTTCCGCCGGCAGCACCTTCATGGGCCTGGCCAAGGAATTCATCCTGATCGTGCCGTTGATGGTGGCCATGGCCAACCGCTTGGGGCTGTCGAACCTGATCGGCCTGGCCATCGTGGCCATCTCGGTGAAGATCGGCTACCTGGCCTCCATCTCCAACCCGGTGGCGCTGTCCGTGGCGCAGCCGATGGTGGGGCTGCTGATTTTCAGCGGCCTGAGCATGCGCGTCCTGGCCTACTGCACGTTCCTGCTGGTGGGCATCGCGTTCGTACTGTGGAGTATCCGCAAGCACGGGTTTGATGCCAGCGCGCAGATCACCTTCGAACGCAAACCGCTGCCCCTGCGCCACCTGCTGAACCTGATCGTGCTGGGGGCCGGCATTGGTTTCCTGGTGTACGCCTCGAACCGCTGGGAGTGGAAATACCACGAGCTGTCGGCGTTCTACCTGCTGCTGACCGTGGCGTTCAGCGTAATCGCCGGCCTGGGTGCCAGCACCGCCGCCAGCGCCTTTGTCGACGGCATGAAAAAGGTGCTGATCGCCGGTGTGTTGATCGGCCTGGCGACCGCCGTGGAAATCATCCTCAGCACCGGCCAGGTGCTCGACACCATCGTCAACAGCCTCGCCAATCTGGTGGGTGATCATGGCCCGGTGGTCTCGGCCTACGGCATGTTCTTCGCACAACTGGGGCTGGATGTACTGATCCCGTCCACCT
Source organism: Pseudomonas sp. SDO5522_S412 (assembly GCF_054071215.1). NCBI lineage: Bacteria > Pseudomonadati > Pseudomonadota > Gammaproteobacteria > Pseudomonadales > Pseudomonadaceae > Pseudomonas > Pseudomonas sp. SDO5522_S412. The sequence goes on from NZ_JBSVWQ010000001.1 coordinate 154,260, forward strand.
CGGGGCAGGCGGCGGTGACCATGCCGATCTTCGGGCCGCTGGGACAGCTCTCCGGCGTCAGCCCGCAAACCACGGTGTTCGCGTTTTTGATGGGCAACGGCCTGACCAACATGATCACCCCGACCTCCAGCGGCCTGTTGGTATTGCTGGCCACCGCCAACGTCGGCTGGGGCCAGTGGGCACGCTACATCCTGCCGCTGTTTCTGATCTATGCGGTGCTGGCGATGGTGTTGTTGGCCATTGCCGTAGGCACCGGGTACTGACCCCATGAGTGTTTTCCCCATGCAGACGTTGCACAACCAGATGATCGCCATGCGCGACGGCATCCACCTGGCCACCGATATCTACTTGCCGCCCGGTCCAGGTCCGTTTCCGGTGGTGATCGAACGTACGCCCTACGACAAAAGCAAACCGTCGCGCTCGGAAATCCAGCTCGACGGCCAGCACATCTCCCGCGAGCAGATGGCCGCGCGGCTCACGGCCCAGGGCTTTGTCGCGATCTTCCAGGATTGCCGCGGGCGCTATGCCTCCGAAGGCGTGTTCACCAAATACACCGCCGAGGGCGAAGACGGTTGCGACACCCTGGCCTGGATCGTCGAGCAGCCGTGGTGCAACGGCAAGATTGGCAGCATGGGCCTGTCCTACGCCGCCCACACGCAACTGGCGATGGCCTGCCTGCATCCGCCGGGCCTCGCCAGCATGGTGCTGGACAGCGGCGGCTTCGCCAACGCCTACCAATGCGGGATTCGCCAGGGCGGCGCGCTGGAGCTCAAGCAGGCCACCTGGGCGTTTCGCCAGGCCAAGGAAAGCCCAGCGGCACTGGCGGATCCGAAGATCCTCGAAGCCCTCGAACAGGAAGACATCAACCAGTGGTTCAAGCGCATGCCGTGGCACGCCGGGCAATCGCCCCTGCGGCATGTGCCGGAGTACGAAGCCTATCTGCTGGAGCAGTGGGCCCAGGGCGACTTCGGCCCGTACTGGCAAGCGCCGGGCATCTACGCCGAGGGGCATTACCACGATCTGCCGGATATCCCGGTGCTGTTCATGTCCAGTTGGTACGACGCCTATGTCAGTTCGACCCTCGCCAACTACGCGGCGTTTTGCGCCGGCAGTACGGCGCAGCATCAGTTGATCATGGGCCCCTGGCTGCATGGTGATCGCAATATCACTCACAGTGGCGATGCGCAATTTGGTGCGCCAGCGGCCTTCGACGGGCAGGTGGCGAAAGACTGGTTGAGCTGCCGCCTGGACTGGTTTGAACGCACCCTCAAGGGTTCGCCGCTGCCTGCACCCGCGGCGGTGAAGGTGTTCTTGATGGGCGGTGGCACCGGTGAGCGCGATCAACAGGGGCGCTTGCAACATGGCGGGCACTGGATCGACAGTCATCAATGGCCGCTACCGGAAAGCCGGCAACTCACCCTGCACCTCACCGCACAACGCCAACTGCAACCTGAACCACCGACCACCGAGGGCCAGCTCAGCTACTGCGCCGACCCGGCCGATCCGGTGCCGACCATCGGTGGCGCCCTGACCTCCGGCGCGCCGATTTTTGTCGGCGGCGCTTTCGACCAACGCGAGCGGGCGGACTTCTTCGGTACCCGTGGCGACCAGCGCCCCCTGGCCGAGCGCAGCGATGTCTTAAGCTTCCAGACCGAGCCACTCAGCCACGACCTGATCGTCGCAGGCCCGCTGCGCGTGGAACTGTGGATCGACAGCGATGCGCCCGACACCGACTTCACCGCCAAACTGGTCGACGTCTACCCGGACGGCTACGCCATGAACATCACCGACGGCATCCTGCGGGCCCGCTACCGAAACACCTGGGAGCACCCCACCCTGCTGACCCCGGGTGAGCGGGTCAAGGTGGCGATCGAACCCTTCGCCACCTGCAATCTGTTCCAGCGCGGCCACCGGTTGCGCCTGGACATCGCCAGCAGCAACTTCCCGCGCTTTGACGTCAACCCCAACAGCGGCGAAGCACCCGGCCAGGCAGAACATCCCAGGGTGGCGCGCAACACGCTACACCTGAGTACCGATTGCCCGTCACGCCTGATACTGACCGTGGTCGAGGCCTTGAGTAACTAACTACCGCCATCCACACGCCGAGACTGCGCACCCTCAGGGACCATTGACTCCCTGAGGACCGGCCATGCCCGCCCAGCCCCCGAACACATCACCACTTACCCCGGAACAACTGAACGGCTACCTGCTGCAAATCGGTCATCGTCTACAGATTTTCCCCAACGGCCACGCACCGGCAGCGCAGTCTTCTACCGAGTTGCTGGAGGTGCAGGCATTGCACACCGCCCTGGCAGAAGAAAGCCGCTGGAGCCTGCAGAACGCACAAGTGCATTACACCGTCCCCGGCGACTGGCTGATCCAGGGCGAGCCCGGCCGGTTGAACCGCACGCGCATCAGCCAGGCATTGCACAAGAAGCTGGCCGCCCTGGAAATCGAACGGCGGCCCAACGGCCATTTACGCAAGAACTGGATACTCGACAGCCATCAGCCGATGCTGGACGCCGAGGCCAGGATGAAGGTCAAGGATCGCCTGCTCAGCCCCGCCGACCAGCTGCTGGTGACGAATATCGTCAGCGGTCCCGAGCTGCGCCCGGGTATCCATCGCCTGACGTTTCGCTACCGCCAGCAGACCATCGAGTTCGCCGGGGCGTTCGTCCTCACCCGCAGCCAAACACCGGCCACCCACCTGGAAATCGAGGACGGTGATGTGTTGCTGTTCACCCCTTCCCGAGGCCTGGAGGCTTTCACCTCGCTCAAACACCTGGATCGCACGCTGCAAGAGCGCATGAAGCAGGCGGCCTGGCGTCAGGAACTGCTGCAACACTTGCCGCGCCGTTACCAGCACTTGCGCGCGGCGAGTATCTGGCCGCTGGTGCCAGAGCCTATCGACAGCCTCCCGCTGAACGAACACACCTACAACGCCCTGCAGGACAAACAACATCAGGACATCGCGTTTGCCCTTGGCCTGGACGGCCATCCAGCACCGACAGACGTTGCCAGAATGACCCTCGAACTGGACCAGGCGCTGCGCTGCTCGCCTTGGGACCTGGCCTCGCGCCTGGAACTGCGCGCGCAACAGTTACTGGAAAAACTGCTCCACGAATCCGCTCCCGACTGGTACCGCAGCGCCAATGAGGCCCAGCGCAAAACCCTCGCCGAACACCTGCGCACCTATGAACACCTCAGCCTGCAAGTGCTGGCGCTGCTCGGCCCGGCGGCCTCGCCGGAGGCCATGGCGCGCCTGCAATTGCTTGAGCACCTGGACGACGACCTGGATATCCAGGGCCTGATCCCCGAGCAACTGCAGATCAGCACTGAGCGCACCCTTAAGTCGGGCAACTCGTACAACCAGCACAACAACCTGGTGCAACTGGCGGTACGTGGCTTGCACCGTGGCGATGAACACGCCGGTTCCGAGTTTCTCGAGCACACCCAACTGACCTACGCCCAGCAGCCATTGCCGCCCGAGTTCCAGGACGTCACCCCGGCTTACCTCGCCGAGCTGCTGGCCAAGGTTCAACCAAGCCTGACCTTCGCCGAAGAACAAAAGCGCGCCCACAGTTTGCCCGCCGTACAGGAAGCCATGCAGCAGATGCTCGACAGCCGCCTGCACGCGCTGGCCTACAGTGCGTCGTTGCAAAACCATATCAGTGCAGATGACTACGCACTGCTGCAAACCTTGAGTGAAGGCCCCTCGCCCACACTCACTGCCTGCTGCCTGTTCCTGCACAAGGCTCCGCTCAAGGACCTGTGGGTGCTGCGCCAGACCGATGCAACGGGCGCGGTCAAACGCTTGCTGCTGTGCACGCCTCACGCGCCACGCGCCGAACAGTTCCAGGCCTTTGGCAGCGAGCGGGAATTGCAGGCGCATATCCTCGGCTGGAGCCAGGAGATAGCGTCCGCTCCCGATTCGCGCAGCATGAAAGACTACCTGCTTGAACAGTTGGTCAGCCGGATCCGGCCCAAATACAGCGCGATGCTTTCCGCCCTGGGTTTTACCCCGGCCAGCCTTGAGTATTTGATGATCAGTTTCGGCGCGCCCTCCACCTATGAGGCCTGCCTGGTGGAAATGAGCACCACGACGCTGGCCATGCAGGCCGATGAATACCTGTATCAGATGCCAAAGTGGCTGAGCCAGGCATCGGCAGCCGACCGACAGAAACTCGCCGATCTCAAGGAACAGGCACTGGGCGCGGCACAGGCCTACGCCGCAAGCCCGGGTAGCCCACAACAGTTTCTCGACTTCGACAGTTACTTGCACAAGGCGGCAAAAGCCGCCCTCAACCAACTGCTCGGCAACCCGATCCCGGCGGTAGACCCAAACCTCGTAGGCGTGATCACCCCTCGCGAACGCGTCAGCTACACCACGCTGTACCGCAACGGCTACGACGCCAGCCTGGGCTTTATCAACCCCGACGCCAGCACCACCGCGCAGTTCAAGGGACCGCCCGGCGTCGACCTGAGTCGACTCACCGCGCAAACGGTGAGCAACTCGGTCAGAGGTACCTGGATCGGTGACCGCTATGTCGCCGAGGTCGAGAAAACCCTGTTGGACCCGCAAGGCCCCCACTATGCATGGCGCCGCAATATGGCCCTGGAGGTTGCCCAACTGCACATGCACGTCGCTGCGCTTGAGTGCTGCCTGCAAGGCTGCCTGGCAACAAGCGACCTGGCCTGGCTGGAAAAAAGCATCGACAGCCTAGCCGATAACAGCGATGCCGTGCGCAATCGGTATCGGCTCTATCCCCTGCACATCAGCGGCCAAGTGATCGATGGCTGCTACCTGTTCCACCACGCCAACGACCTGCCCCTGCTCTACACCCCGCACGCACCGGATGGCATCGCCTTCAGGCCGCAACGGGAATTCAACGAACGCCTGAAAAACCTTGAAGGCATGGACACCTACTACATCAGCCGGGTCGCCAGCGTTGAGCGCGCGGCGTTCGAGCCGAGGTTGCATGCGTTGGTGGCCGGCCTGCCGGCACAGCTCAAGGGGCTGTATTCCAAGCCGGTGTTCGACGAAGTGCCTCGCACCGCACTGCCGCTGAAGAACCTGCATTACCACACCTACGACAAAAAGCTGCGTCACCGTATCGACGAAGTCAAAAGCACCACCACCGGGCGCTTGCAGATGATCATGGAACTGGTCAGCGTGATCGGCGAAATCACCATTGCCGTGCTGACCGCGCCCTTCCCGGCACTGAGCCTGGCCTTGGGCGGCTTGCTGGTGTTCAAGGATTCGATGCTCGCCCTGCATGCCTACAGCCGCAACGACACCGCCGCCGCGCTGGGACACTATCTGGGTGCGCTGCTCAATGCCGGCGGGACGTTGTTGACCGACCTGCGGCCCCTGCTGTTCGCCCCCGTCAAGCTCGCCCGTCCGCCGTTGCGCCATATTGCCCGGGTGACCAAGGACCAACAGGCCATGAGCTTGATCAAGCAACTGCAACCGCAACCCCCATTGCCCCAGGGCATGCAGCCCGTGCTGTTCGCCGGCGACAGCCTGTGGGCCTCGCACACCCCGGACAGCCTGGGGCGATTCCTGTTGTTTCGCTACGACAACACCAGCGGGCAATTGCGCTCCACCGGCAAGCTGGTGAACCAGACGGTGGACGGCCAGTGGCAGCGCTCCGGTGTCATCGGTGGCATGCCTGGCCCTGAAAGACTCGGCCAGCCCTATGAGTTGTCGGAAAAGTTTCGTCGCGACGTATCGGCTGTCATCGCCCCCGAGGACCGGTCGGCGCTGTTCCTGCAGATCGCCTACCTGGATCGTGACCTCAATACCCACAGCATCTGGATCTCGCGTCGGCAACTCGCCCCGGCACTCAAACAGCACCTGGACAATGTCAGGGCCCTGACGGATGACGCCGACGCGTTTTTTGCACGGTTGCCCGCCGTGGTTCCCCGGGCCGAAACCCTGAACCCGGCGCCAGACATCGCCCTGCGTGATTTGCTTAAGCTGCTGATCGATGACGCGCACAACCTGGTGGTAGGCGAGGCACCGTTTTCCACCGTGGCTAAACAGGTGCTGATCGAAAACATGCAGTACCTGCGCGAACTGAACGTGACGGTTCTCTATATCGAGCCGCTGTGGCGCGACATTCATCACCTGAAAACCCACTCACGGTTTTCCAGTGGTTTCTCCAAACGGGCCGAGGGCCAGCTCAAATCCATCGACAAGGAAAATTACCGCGACCCCGACGGGTTGCACGGCCACTGGATGCTGGTAAACACCGCGCAACAGCACGGGATTGAGGTTCGGCCGTTGAACGCCTCAAGCTCCTACGACCTGGAAAACACCCTGTGCCTGTTTGATTCACGCCCGGCACCGATTCGCGCCAACCGGCTGACCAACTTTTACTCCCACACCCTCATCAACGACGACCAGGCGAAAAAACCGGGCGAGCGCTGGATAGCGTTGGTTGATCAAAAACGCATGAGTACCTACCGCGGCACGCCGGGCCTGGCCGACCTGCAAAAGAGCATTGCCCTGCGGGTCGACGACGCCTTCGACCAACCCACCCGAGTCATCGCGGATGTGGCCGGCGGCATTCCCGGCGATGCCCTGGCCAAGGGCGACCTGAAGCTGTCGTTGCACACGGCACGCCAACCGGCGCCGCACCCGGGGCCCTCGGTGGAGCGCTCACACGCGCTACGGCCAACGCGCCCTCTGCCTGTTGAGGCGCCGCGCCACTTCAGCACCTTTGACCTGCCCCATGAACACCTGGGCCTGATCAGCGAGGAAATCACCTTGCCGATTGGCACGCGTGAAGCGCTCTTCGCCACCGCCTACAGGGAGACCGCCAGCAGCCGTCGCGCGGCGCAAACCACCTTCGACCAGACCCGCAAAAAACTTCAGGATCAGGCCCAGGCGTTTTTTACCGAACACACACCGCCTGCTCGGGGAGCACTGCCTGCGGTCGACCCGGCCCTGGATGAGGCGAAATTTATCGATCAACTGCTGGACACCGCCGATGGCCTGGTAGTCGGCGAAGCCCACGCCGGTACGTCGAGCAAAGGCTTCCTCAGCCGGCACATGGAATACCTGAAGGGCCCGCGAGAAGTGAAAACCCTGTACATGGAGCAACTCACCACCGAGCTGCATCAGGCCGACCTGGATATCGTCCACAGCCTGGGCTTTATGCCAGATGAACTGTGGAGCTACCTCAACGCATTGGACAAAGGCCACGGCGTACCGGCCGACAGCCCCTACGGTTTTGTCAGCCTGGTGCAGGTGGCGATGAAGCATAACGTGCGGATCCGCGCACTCGACTGTGTCGCCAGCTTGCGGGTGGACGGCATGCCCGCCTCCAGGACATCAATGTTCAACTACTTTGCGACCCAGGTGATCCGCGCCGACCAGCTTCAACAGGGGCCACACAAGTGGGTCGCACTGGTGGGCGAAACGCACGCCAATACCCATCGCGGCGTGCCGGGCATTGCCGAGCTCAACAACGGCATCAGTCTGCTGCTGGACGATGTACCTCCCGGCTCGGCCAGCGGCTTTGTGCGTGAGCCCGCCAGCGTCCAGGCGCTGCCGCGCGAGCAGCAATGGCCACTGGTGCGCTACGACTTCAAGAAAAACGTCGAAGTCGCCGGTGCGCCATTGCCGCTACCTGCCACGCCCGCACCACCCCTCAGCCTCGAACAACGCCTGCGGCGCAAAGGCGACTATCTGCTTCAGCGCACCCTGGACGATGGGTTGGAGATGGTCCATAAAAACCGCGACGGCGTACTGGTCCACACCGCGTTGCAGCAGGATGCCAGGGGGCACTTCGTCAATCGCTGGAACCTGGATGACCGCCGTTTCAGCAGCAGGGAAGCGTTGATCGACATCATCACCACCAGCAAAAGAATGCGCCAAGTCCACTGATCCTCGCACCGCCCTCTGCATGAGGGCGGCGCGACCGCTCGTCGCTCACGTTCCATAAATCCTGCCCTCACGAAAAAACCGTTTCAGCTCTCGCCAGGGCTGCCGATACCTCCTGACTACCCATCGGCTGGTCGCTACTTCCAGCAACCGGATGTACCCGCAAATCTGTTCCTGGAGGAATGCGATGAATAGTTGGTTCGGCAACATCAGCGTCAACATGAAACTGGGCCTGGGCTTCGGCCTGGTACTGGTCCTCACCTCGATCCTCGCGCTCACCGGCTGGACCAGCCTGGGCGGCCTGATCGACCGCAGCAACTGGATGAGCGACATCACCCAGCTCAACGCTTCGCTGACCAAGTTGCGCATCGTGCGCCTGCAATACATGTTGGCCAACGGCGACGAAGCCGTGGCGCAAAACGTGCAGACCAACCTCGACGGTTTTGTCGCCCAGCAACAGAAGCTGCTGGACAGCTTCAAGAGCCCGGACAACCTCAAGCTGCTCAATGAGCAAAAAGCGATCATCACCGCTTACCAGCAGTCCTTGAACAAAATGCGCGAGGCCTATCGCAACGGTAACGCCGCGCGCCAGGTCATGGGCGACAAGGCTGACATCGCCAATGCGCAGATCAGTGCCCTGGACGCCAGCGTGCGGCAGATGCCCGAGAGCACCGAGCGCTTTGCCCAGTTCGAGGCCGTGACCAGCGCCAAGGAACAGTTCCAGTTGGCCCGCTACGAAGTGCGCGGCTACACCGGTAACGTCAACGCCGAGACTGAAGCCCGCGCCGCCGCGCAGATCGAGAAAGCCATCGACGGTCTGAAAGGCCTGCACGCAGCGTTTGGCGCCAGCCAACAGCCTGCACTGACAGCCCTGGAAACCGCCCTCGGTGCTTATCGCAGCGCGGTGCAGAACTACAAGGCGGCCAACGCCAACATCGTCTCGGCCCGGGCAGAAATGACCACCCAGGGCACCGACATTGTCACCATCAGCGACAAGCTGTACGACATCCAGCTGCAACGCCGCGACGCCGAAAGCGCCCAGGCCCGCAGCCTGCAACTGATCAGCACATTGCTGGCCTTGCTGGTGGGCATCGTGGCTGCGGTGATCATCACCCGCCAGATCACCCGCCCACTGCGCGAGACCCTCGCCGTGGTGGAGCGCATCGCTTCCGGCGACCTGAGCCATAACATCCAGGTGACCCGCCGCGACGAACTCGGCGTGTTGCAGCAAGGCATCCAGCGCATGGGCACTACCCTGCGTGAACTGATCAGCGGCATCCGTGACGGCGTGACCCAGATCGCCAGCGCCGCCGAAGAGCTGTCGGCCGTGACCGAACAGACCAGTGCCGGGGTCAACAGCCAGAAGATCGAGACCGATCAAGTGGCCACCGCCATGCACGAAATGACTGCCACCGTGCAGGAAGTCGCACGCAACGCCGAACAAGCGTCCCAGGCTGCCTCGGCCGCCGACGGTGAAGCCCGTGCCGGTGACAAGGTGGTGGCCGAAGCCATCGCCCAGATCGAACGCCTGGCAGCTGAAGTGGCACGCTCCACCGACGCCATGACGCACCTGCAACAAGAGAGCAACAAGATCGGCAGCGTGATGGACGTGATCAAGGCCGTGGCCGAGCAGACCAACCTGCTGGCGCTCAACGCCGCCATCGAAGCCGCCCGTGCCGGTGAAGCCGGTCGGGGTTTTGCGGTGGTCGCCGATGAGGTGCGCGGCCTGGCACAGCGCACCCAGAAATCCACCGAAGAAATCGAAGGCCTGGTGGCCGGTTTGCAGAACGGCACCCAGCAAGTGGCCGCCGTGATGAACAACAGCCGCAGCCTCACCGACAGCAGCGTCGAACTGACGCGCAAGGCCGGTGTGTCACTGGAAAACATCACCCGTACGGTGTCGAATATCCAGTCGATGAACCAGCAGATCGCCGCAGCCGCCGAGCAGCAGAGTGCCGTGGCGGAAGAGATCAGCCGCAGTATCGTGAATGTGCGGGACGTGTCGGAGCAGACGGCAGCGGCCAGCGATGAAACGGCCAAGTCGAGTGTGGAACTGGCGCGTTTGGGCGGGCAGTTGCAGCAGATGGTCAGCCATTTCCGGGTGTAGATCCCAGGCACAAAAAAGCCGCCCCGGTCGAAACCGGGGCGGCCCACTTCTCAGACCTTAACGGTCATCAAAGCTGTCCCGCAGGAATTTCCACACGTGATAAACACGCAGGGAGTTCACTACGAGGTCCCACGTACGTCGTGCAAACTTGGACATACTCGGCCCTCCATCAGTTGGGCCTACCTCCAGCGCACTTACCGGAACACGTGAGCCTTCGGACGCAGGTCAATGCTTCCAGTGAGGCGGCCGGGCTTTGGGTCCTCCCGCATGAATCCGGCACGGATTACTAGCCCGTGGCGTTCGGTCCATAAATTCGCGCGCGTACCCAGCCCACCTACAAACGACATACACAGAACGGGGGCGATACTAACCAACATCCCGCTCAAAGGTGTGACTTGGGAGAACTAATCCACCGGTAACGCTCCAAGAATTTATTGCCAGTTTTTGCAGTCGTCCTTAAATAGCGTAGATCTCAAAGAACTGAAAACACCGAGTGTCACCAGGCCTTGCGTGATGCCTGAACCGACAGTAGTATCCGGTCAGCAGGTCAATGCTTCCGGTGAGGCGCAACCCCAGCCGCGAACTGGGATTGCAATAAAAAACCGCCCTACTAAGGCGGTTTTTTATTGCCTGCGATTTATGCGCGCAGCCTCAGCTGCTGACTTCTTCAACAAACACCAACCGGTTCCCAGACGGGTCGCTGATGCTCATCTCGCGGCTGCCCCACGGCGTGTCTTCAATACCGGGCTTGGCGTTGCGGTAATTCCTGGCCAGCAATTGTTGCTGGTACGCTTCCAACCCTTGAGCCTGAATCCGCACCGCCGCACCTGGCGTGCAGTCGCCATGGTGCTCGGACAAGTGCAGCACGCAGTCCCCCAGCGACACCTGCAGGTACAGCGGAAAGTTGTCTTCAAACCGGTGCTGCCAATCGACCTTGAACCCCAGGAAGTCGACGTAGAACTCCAACGTTTTGGCCTCGTCGAAACTGCGCAAGATGGGGGTGACTTTTCCTAAGTGCATGGCGATTGCTCCGTATTTGAGAGCGGCCACTATACGGCCGCAAATCCCTTTCGCAAATCCCCACTGCGCGCCAGGAATCGTCCGGACCGCTGCCCATTGGCCTGCCCGTCTCTGTAGCTGAGCACGCCATTGACCCACACACCGTCAATCCCTTCCGCCGCGCGCTGCGGCTCTTTGAAGTCCGCCACATCCCGCACCCGCAACGGATCAAACAGCACCAGATCGGCCCAGTGTCCTTCACGGATTTCACCGCGCCCGGCCAGGCCAAAGCGCGCCGCCGACAGTCCGGTCATCTTGTGCACGGCGGTGTGCAGCGGGAACAAGCCAAGGTCCCGGCTGAAATGCCCCAGTACCCGGGGAAACGCGCCCCACAGACGTGGATGAGGAAACGGATCTTCCGGCAAACCATCCGAGCCAATCATCGACAGCGGATGTGCCAGGATGCGCTGCACGTCGGTCTCGTCCATGCCGTAATACACCGCCCCGGCGGGTTGCAGGCGGCGGGCGGCGTCCATCAGCGGCACCGCCCACTCGGCGGCGATATCCTGCAGATCCCGCCCGCCCATTTCCGGATGCGGCGCAGACCAGGTGATGGTGATGCGAAACGCATCGGTGACTTGCTTGAGGTCCAGGGTCGAAGAGCTGGCCGCATACGGGTAGCAATCGCAGCCCACCGGGTGGGTCTTCGCCGCGTGTTCCAGCGAGGCCAACAACTGCGGACTGCGCCCCCAGTTACCGGCGCCCGCGCACTTGAGGTGGGAAATGATCACCGGCGCCTTGGCATGCCGGCCGATCAGAAAAGCCTCGTCCATCGCCTCCAGCACCGGTTCGAATTCGCTGCGCAAATGGGTGGTGTACACCGCGCCATACGCCGTCAGTTCTTCACTCAACTGCAGCACTTCATCGGTCTCGGCGTTGAAGGCGCTCGCGTATGCAAGCCCGGTGGATAAACCCAGGGCACCGTCCGCCAGACTCTCCTGCAACTGCACGCGCATCGCGGTGATTTCACCCGGCGTGGCGGTACGGTGCAGGTCGTCCATATGGTTGCTGCGCAGCGCGGTGTGGCCGATCAGCGCCGCCACATTGACGGCCGGGTGGGCGTTTTCCACCGCCGCCCGGTAATCGCTGAACCGTGGGTAGGCAAAGGCCTCGGCGGTGCCCAGCAGGTTCATCGGGTCCGGGGGATCAGCCTGCAAGCTCACGGGCGAGGCGCTGATGCCGCAGTTGCCGACGATCACCGTGGTCACCCCCTGGCTGAGCTTGGGCAGCATCTGCGGGTGACGGATCACCACCGTGTCGTCGTGGGTGTGCACGTCGATAAACCCCGGCGCCAATACGCGCCCGGTGGCGTCGATTTCATGCTCGGCGCTGTCCCGGGACAGGTCGCCGATCTTCTCGATACGGCCCTCGTGCACTGCCACATCGGCGACATAGCCGGGGGTGTTGCTGCCATCAATGATCAGCGCCTGGCGGATCAGCGTGTGGTACTTCATCTCAATCTCCAAGCGGCAGGCTGTCAGGGCCGCCGCGATAATCGTCCAGGGCCAGCTTGATCCGTCGCAGGCGTTCCTGGTTGTCGTCCGGCATGGCCAAGGCCAGCTCGGTAGCGAGCACGTCGATGGCCAACAGCATTCCGTAGCGCGCCGCCGTTGGCTTGTAGATAAAACTGGTTTCGGCCGGTTGCAGCGGCAGCAGCACGTCGGCCAACTGCGCCAGCGGTGAATCCGGCAGGGTGATGGCGATGATTTTTGCGCCGTAGTTGCGTGCCAGCGCCACCACGCCCAATACCTCCGGGGTGATGCCGGTCAGCGAGCAGACGATCAGCGCATGCTCCGGGCCCAAGGTGGCGGCGGTCACGCGCATCATCACCGGGTCGTGGCAGGCGTTGATCGAGTAGCCCAGGCGCACCAGGCGCACTTGCAACTCGTCGCTGCACAGGCTCGACGGCCCGCCCATGCCGAACGCGTGGATCATCCGCGCATTGCCCAGCAGGCTCACGGCGTCGACAAAGCTGCGCTGGTTGAAACCGGACAGGTGCCGGCGCAACGTCGCCTCGATATCGCTGAGAATCTGCCGGTGGAACGCCGACTGCTCCGGCAGGCCCGCCGGGTCGAGGAAACGGCTGCCGACACCGCTGGCCTGGGCCAGTTGCAGGCGCAGGTCACGCAGGTCGCGGCAGCCGACGCTGCGGGCAAAACGCGACAAGGTGGCGGTGCTGACCTCGGCCCGTTGGGACAACTCTTCCAGGCTGGCGGACGCTGCGAAACCGACGTCATCAAGCATCAACTTGGCGATACGCCCTTCGCCGGCGCTGAAGGAATCCTGGCGGGCGCGGATCTGGTAGAGGATGTCCATCGGTTCGGCTCCGGGTTACAAGATGCAGGACAAACCATAAGTCAGACCGAAGGCGACCACCGAAATCAGGGTCTCCAGCACGGTCCAGGTCTTGAAGGTCTGGATCACCGTCATATTGAAGTATTCCTTGATCAGCCAGAAGCCGCCGTCGTTCACGTGGGAAAAGATTACCGAACCCGCGCCGGTGGCCAGCACCAGCAATTCCGGGTGTGGATAACCCAGGCCCATCGCAACCGGTGCGACCACGCCTGAGGCCGTGGTCATGGCCACGGTGGCCGAGCCGGTGGCGATGCGCATCAGCGCGGCGAACAGCCAGCCCATCACCAAAGGCGACAGGTTGAAGGCGTGGGCCAGGCCGAGGATCTCATTGGTGACCCCGGCGTCCACCAGAATCCGGTTAAGCCCGCCGCCCGCGCCCACCAGCAAGGTGATGCTGGCCGTTGGTGCCAGGCATTCGTTGGTGAACTTGAGGATCGATTCGCGGTTGAAGCCCTGGGCCAGGCCCAGCGTCCAGAAGCTCACCAGGGTCGCCACCAGCAGCGCAATCACCGAGTTACCGATAAACAACAGGAACTGGTTAAAGGCGGTGCCCGGTGTGGAAATCAGGTTGGCCCAGCCGCCGATCATCATCAGCACCACCGGTAACAGGATGGTGCCCATGGTCAGGGCGAAACTCGGCAGGCGGGTGCGCGGCTCGCGGTCGATGAACTGGCGTTCCAGCGGGTTTTCCGCAGGCAGGTGAATGTGCGGCACGATAAATTTGGCGTACAGCGGGCCGGCAATGATCGCGGTGGGTATGCCGATCAAAATCGCATACAGCACCGTCTGCCCGACCGAGGCGTTATAGGCCAGCACCGCCATCATCGCCGCCGGATGCGGCGGCACCAGCGCATGCACCACCGACAAGCCCGCCACCATCGGCAGGCCGACCATCAGGATCGACACGCCCACCCGCCGCGCCACGGTAAACGCGATCGGCACCAGCAACACAAAACCGACCTCGAAAAACAGCGGCAGCCCCACCAGGAACGCGATACACACCATTGCCCAGTGCGCGTTACGCTCGCCGAACCGGTTGATCAGCGTGCGCGCCACCTGCTCGGCGCCACCGGACTCGGCCATCATCTTGCCGAGCATGGTGCCCAGCGCGACCACCAGCGCAATATGCCCCAGCGTCTTGCCGACGCCCGCCTCGTAGGAGCCCATGATCGTATCCGCCGGCATCCCGGCCAACAGCGCCAGGCCTATAGACACCAGGGTGATGACGATAAACGGGTTGAGCCGGTAACGCGCGATCAATACGATCAATGCAATGATGGCGATGGCGGCGTAGATCAACAGCCAATACCCCGGTGATGCGGCCATGCGGTACTCCTCGGAAAGGGTCACGTCGAATAGGTTGTGAAAGTCATAAATCATTACCGAGGTGTATTTTCAATTTTTATGAAAGTAATTTTCGCCCACAGACAAGCCCTGTCGCGCAGGGATATGCCCAGGGTCAGTGGATGAAAATTCGGGGGGCGTTCTTACATGAAGATCGCCGGGGCTGGAAACTCAACTGCGCAGGCCGAGTCTTAGACTGCACACCGACTCATGACCAGGAAAACCCAGAATGAATCGTAACCCCCTGCTTGTTCCTTTCGCCGCCGGCGCACTGTTGCTGGCCTTGTGCGGCACGGCTTCGGCCGACGAGAACCCGGCACTGAAAAAATGCATGGACGGTGCCAACACCACCGCCGACATGGTCGATTGCAACGCCAAGGAAACCAAGGTGCAGGACGCGCGCCTGAATACCGCCTACAAAACCGCGCTGACCGCGATGGAAGGCAACCGCAAGCAGCAGTTGCAGGACGTACAGCGCCAGTGGCTCAAGTTTCGCGATGCCAATTGCGGCTTCATCGGCTCGGCCACCGGCGGCACTATTGATCAGGTCAACGGCTCCGGCTGCGTGCTGGACATGACCCAGACCCGCGCCCAGGAACTGGAAAACCTGGTCGGGCCATGATCGTTCCCACGCTCTGCGTGGGAATGCATCCTGTGACGCTCCGCGTCACGATTTTAAGAGCGGACGCGGAGCGTCCAAAGCGGCGTTCCCACGCAGAGCGTGGGAACGATCATTGCGCTTCAACAACGGTCAGTCGTGCTGCACCCGGGCCCGCTTGAGCAGTTTGCGGCAGCGCTCGGACAGGTGCAGCACCCGCAAATGCTTGCCGGCCTTGGTGTAGCGCTCGCGCAAGGTCATCAACGCAGCAATCGCTGAATAGTCGACGAAGCTCAAGTGACGGCAATCCAGCGTCACCTGGGCCGGGTCGTTGGCCGGATCGAAGCGATTCAAAAACGGCGTGGTCGAGGCAAAAAACAGCGTGCCGTGCACCCGATAGAGTTTGCTGCCGTCCGCTTCCATATGTTCATCCGCGTACAACTCGCGCGCTTGCTGCCAGGCGAAGTTCAGCGCCGCAATCACAATCCCGCACAGCACCGCCGTCGCCAGGTCGGTGAACACGGTAATCACCGTCACCGCCATGATCACCAGCACGTCGTTGAGCGGCACCTTGTTGATCACCCGCAACGAAGCCCAGGCAAACGTCTGCTGGGACACCACAAACATCACCCCCACCAGCGCCGCCAGCGGAATGCGCTCGATCAGCGGTGACAGAAACAGAATGAACAGCAGGATCATCACCCCGGCAAATACCCCGGAGAAGCGCCCGCGCCCGCCGGAGCTGAGGTTGATCACGGTTTGCCCGATCATCGCGCAGCCGCCCATGCCGCCGAACAGGCCCGAGACCATGTTGGCGGCACCCAAGGCCACGCTTTCGCGGTCCGGGTAGCCGCGGGTTTCGGTGATTTCGTCGGTGAGGTTGAGGGTCAGCAGGGTTTCCAGCAGGCCGACCATGGCCATCAGGATCGCGTAGGGCGCGATAATGTGCAGGGTTTCGAGGGTCCAGGGAATCTGTGGCAGCGCGAAGGTCGGCAGGCCGCCGGCGATGTGGGCCATGTCGCCCAGGGTGCGGGTCGGCAGGCCGAGCAGGTACACCGCCAGGCCAACGCCGAGGATCGCCACCAGGGCTGGCGGTACCGCGCGGGTCAGGCGCGGCAGCAGGTAGACGGTGGCCATGGTTGCCGCGACCAGCCCGGTCATTACGTACAGCGGCGTGCCGCTGAGCCAGGTGTCACCGCTTTTGAAATGCTCCAGCTGCGCCAAGGCAATGATGATCGCCAGGCCGTTGACGAACCCGAGCATCACCGGGTGCGGCACCATGCGCACCAGCTTGCCCAGGCGCAACAGGCCGAAGGCGACCATGATCAACCCGCCCAGTAATACCGTGGCCAACAGATACTGCACGCCGTGCTGCACCACCAGCGCGACGATCACCACCGCCATCGAGCCGGCGGCCCCGGAGACCATGCCAGGCCGGCCGCCGAACAGCGCGGTGAGGGTGCAGATGATGAATGCGCCGTAGAGGCCCATCAGCGGGTTGAGATGAGCCACCAGGGCAAAGGCGATGCATTCGGGCAGCAAGGCAAAAGACGTGGTGAGTCCGGCCAGGGCATCGGCGCGCAGACGGGTGAGGTTCATTGAAGTACCGGGGAGTTGCGAGGGATAAGGCGGGGGATGGTACGGAATTGGGCGGGGTGGGGCTAGTGTTGGGTAAGACCGTTGGACCGAGTCGCCCCTTTCGTGAGCAAGCCCGCTCCCACATTTGACCGCATTCCAAAGTTGGAACTCGGTTAAGTGTGGGAGCGGGCTTGCTCGCGAAGGGCTCGCCTCGGTCTCAAGCGAACATCACACCATCTCGTTGCGAATCCACTCCACTACGGAGGTCCGCTTCGGCGCCCATCCCAGCAATTCCCGAGCATGCTTGCCGCGCACCCGGCTGTTGGAGCCCAGGCCGTAGTTGGCCATTTCATAACCCCACTCGGCCTCGGCATCCGCCAATGGCCAATCCTGTGGTTTACCCAGCTTCAGCGCTTCGGCAATCGCGGTGGTCATGTCGACAAACGCCGCTTCGCCACTCTCCACAAAGTAGAAAGTGCCCGGCACATTCTTTTCCAGGGCCAGCAGGTACAACGCAACCACGTCTTCAATGTGCACGTTGGACCAGATGTTCTGCCCGGTGCCCACATGCCGCACTACACCGCTTTTGCGTGCCTGCTTGAGCAAGCGTGGCAATTGCACGCTGTCGCGCTTGACGCCCAGGCTGTGACCGTAGATCAGGGTGTTGCAGATCACTGCCGAGTTCACGCCATCTTTGGCGGCAGCCAGGATCAGGTTGTCGATGGCCACGCGAGCAGCCTTGTCGACAGTCGGCGCCGGCAGGTTGTCTTCAAAGTAGATGACATCGCTGGACTTACCGCCCGACGCATCGCCAACGATGCTCGAACCGCTGGTGTGCAGGAAGGTTTTGTTGGAACCGCGCAGCGCGGCCAGCAAGGTTTCCACGGCGCCGCGATGGTCGCTGCTGGCGGCGTTGATCACCGCGTCAGCTTTCTTCGCCTGTTCGGTCAAGAGCGTGTTGTCATCCAGCGTGCCGATTACCGGCGTGATGCCCAGTGCAGTCATTTCCGCAGCCTGTTCGGTGCTGCGCACCAGGCCGGTGACATTATGGCCGGCCTTGACCAGGCCAGTGGCGATGGAACCGCCGATAAAACCGGCAGCGCCGGTGATGAATACGTTCATGGAGGTGTCTCCCTGCGTGAGTAATTGATGGACTCAGTATTGCGGACCTATCCATTCCGAATAAGTCCGTATTGCCCAATTCAATCTTGCGCAGAGGTCACGAATCAGCTGGCGTAGCTGGCCAGCTTGCCCTGGATAAAGTCCAGGAAGCACTGGATGCGCAAGGCCAATTGCGAGTTGCGGTAGTACACCGCATTGATCGGTTGACGATAGCCGCTGTTGAACTCGGCCAGCACCGGTATCAGGCGCCCGGTCTTGATGTCCTGGGCGGTCATGAAGTCCGATAAACAGGTGATGCCCTGCCCTTCCAGCGCCAGCTGGCGCAAGGTTTCACCGCTGGAAGCGGCAACGCCAGGCTGGATTTGCCAGCGATCGCCGTGCACATGGCGCAACGGCCAGTGGTTGAGGGTTTCGGTCTGGGTGAAGCCGAGCAAAGTGTATTCGGCCAGTTCGGCAACGGTAGTGGGCGTGCCGTGCTGTTCCAGGTACGCCGGGCTGGCGAGGATATGCAGCGGGCTGCAACCCAGTGAGCGGGCGTGCAACGTCGAGTCGGCCAGGGCGCCGATGCGAATCGCGATGTCGGTGCTCTGTTCCAGCAGGTCGATGATCAGGTCGTTGCTGTTCAGTTCCAGCTGGATATCCGGGTACAGGCCACGAAACTCGGCGATGTACGGCACGATCGCATGCAGCATGAACGGCGACGCCGCGTTGATCCGCAGGCGCCCCGACGGGGTTTGCTGGCGCGACGACAGGCGTTCTTCCAGGTCGTCCATCTGCTCGAGGATCACCTTGGCCCGCTCGAAGAAATACTTGCCCTCTTCGGTCAGGTCCATGCGCCGGGTGGTGCGGTTGATCAGGGTGGTGTCGAGCTTGGCTTCCAGGCGCGACAAGGTGCGGCTGACCGCCGACGGCGTCTGCCCGACCTGCTCGGCTGCGGCGGAAATCGACCCGCATTCAATCACGCAGACGAAGATCTGTAGCTCATCGGATCGGGCTTTCAACGTGAATCCTCTTTATAGCGGCTGCACGGATACTAGCCGCATTACAGACTCAGGTTAAACACCTGTGCCAGATGCTGTTCATAACGCGCCACGTCGGCTTCGATGGCCGGGCGTTTCATCACGTCCACGCAGAGGAAGGTCGGCAGGCCGGTCATGCCAAGGAACTCGTTGGCCTTGTGGAACGGGAAATACACCGCGTCCACGCCCTTGGCTTCGAAGAAGTCGGTGGGGTCGTCGAACGCTTGCTGGGGAGCGTTCCAGGTCAGGGACAGCATGTATTGCTTGCCCTGGATCAGGCCGCCGCTGCCGTATTTCTGCGACGAGTCGGAGCGGGTGCGGCCGTCGCTGGCGTACAGGCTGCCGTGGCCTTCGGTGAAAACTTCATCGATGTACTTCTTGACGATCCACGGAGCGCCCATCCACCAGCCGGGCATCTGGTAGATGATCACGTCGGCCCAGAGGAATTTGGCGACTTCTTCGGCCACGTCGTAGCCGGCGTCGATGTGGGTTTCCTTGACGTCGATGCCGCCACGGTCCAGTACCGCCAGGGCGGCTTCATGCAGGGTGCTGTTGTAGCGACCGTCGGAATGGGCGAATTTCTTACCGCCGTTGAGCAGGAGTACTTTTTTCATAGGGGGTGCCTAAAGATTAAAAATGTCTGAAGGCAGGGTAACGGGGTCGGTGCTTTGGAATAAGCGTCCCGGCGGCAAAATACATTTGACCAAGGCGCACGAATCAACGGCATATTGTTAACCACTGATCAGCAGATGACCTCCCAGCGCGGCCATGCCGATAAAGAACACCCGCTTGAACAGCACGGCACTGATGCGCTGGCGCAGGGCCTGGCCCAGCCACATCCCGAGCAGCGCGGGAACCAGCGCCAACAACGAGGAGTTCAATTCACCGCCGCCCAGGCTGCCACGCCAGAACAGCCCGGCTGCCAGCGCCAGGGTCGACACGGTGAACGACAGCCCCAACGCTTGCACCAGCTGATCGCGGTTCAAGCCCAACGCTTGCAGATACGGCACCGCCGGTATCACAAACACCCCGGTGGCCGAGGTGATCACCCCGGTCAGCACGCCGCATAGCGGGCCCAGCCAACGCTCGGTGGCCGGGCTTACCTTGAACGTCGGCAGCAACAGCCCGCTCAAGGCATACACCAGCAGCGCGCCGCCCAACGCCCGCACCACCCAATGCCCGCCATCCATGCCCAGCCACAACGAGCCCAGCCCGGTGCCGAGGAAAATCAGCAGGAGCATCGGCCACAGGCGTTTGATCAACGCGCTCAGGTGACCGCCGAAGGCCAGTTGCCAGAGGTTGGTGACGGTGGACGGGATGATCAGCAACGCCGCAGCCTGCGCCGGCAACATAGCCAGGCCGAGCATGCCCATGGCGACGGTGGGCAGGCCCAGGCCGATGACGCCCTTGACCGTACCGGCCAGCAGGAAGGTGCCGATCACCAGCAATGTCAGGGCCGGGCCGAGGTTTTGGTAGAACGCGAGGAAAGTATTCATGGGCCGATTTTGCAGGTTTGGGTGATGTCTGAAAATTCGCCATATACTGAGGCAGCCTCTTGTTTTGCATGAGGCTGATGACGTCATCGCAGGCAAGCCAGCTCCCACAGTTGACCGCATTCCAATGTGGGAGCGGGCTTGCCCGCGATGAGGCCTGCACAGCCACCCTGGACTCTCGCCATGCACTTTGACCTGATCGACCTGCGCCTGTACCTGCACATCCTCGACACCGGCAATATCACCGCCGGCGCCGGCCGCAGCCATTTGTCCCTGGCGGCGGCCAGTGCGCGGATCCGGGCGATGGAAGCCTCGCTGGGCATTGAGTTCCTGGAACGTGGCCGCCGTGGCGTCACCCCGACTGCTGCGGGTAAAGCCCTCGCCCGTCATGCCCGCCTGCTGTTGCAGCAAGCCGATCACCTGCAGCAAGACCTCGCGGGATACGCCAACGGCGTCAAAGGCCAGGTGCGCCTGCTGTGCAACACCACCGCCCTGAGCGAATACCTGCCGGAACTGTTGGCGGACTTTCTGCACGAGCACCCCAACCTCGACATCGACCTGCAGGAACTGCCAAGCCTGCGCATCACCCACGCCTTGCGCCAGGGCGCGGCAGACCTGGGGATTATTTCCGACGCAGTAGATACCCACGGCCTGCAAACCCTGCCCTTTCGCGACGACCCGCTGGTGCTGATCATGCCGCTGGATCACCCGCTGGCCGGGCGCACCGTGAGTTTTATCGACAGCTTGCAGCACGACTACGTGGGCCTGGCCGCCGACAGCGCGCTGGCGGTGTACCTGGAGGAACAGGCATTGCACGCAGGCTTTCGCTTGCAGACACGCATCCGCGCAGATGGGTTTGACGGGCTGATTCGCATGGTCGCCCGGGGCGCCGGGCTGGGGATCGTGCCCCTGGCGGCGCTGGAGCGCTGGCCGTTGGAGCGGCGCTTCAAGGCCCAACCCCTGAGCGAGGATTGGGCCTGTCGCAAACTGCTGTTATGCGCCCGCGAGTTCGAGCAATTGCCGGGTTATGCCAAAGCCTTGTTCGATGCCTTGGCCGCGCCCTTGCGGAAGAATACGTAGTACACCGCCGACAGAATCAGCAGGAACGGCACCCCGAACACCAGCGTCATCTTGAACGCATCGGTGAAGAACGTGGTGATCATCACCGCGCCCATCAGCACCAGGCCCAGCAGCGTGCTGTAGGGAAACAGCGCCAGCTGGAACGACAGCTTCGCCCCGCCGTGACGCTTGCGGTAGCGGCGGAAAAACAGGTGCGTGAGGAAGATCATGAACCAGGTGAAGATCGCGCCAAACATCGAGATCGCCATCATCAGGGTGAACGAGCTTTCCGGGTACACCACGTTCAGCAGGGTCGCCAGGGCAATGCCCGAGCTGGACAGCAACAAGGCGTTCAACGGGATCCCGCTCTTGCTCAAGGCGCCCATGGACTTGGGTGCAAAACCGGCGCGCGACAGGCTGAACATCATGCGGGTGGTGATGTAGAGCTGGCTGTTCATCGCCGACAGCGCAGCGATCAGGATCACGAAGTTCATCACCCCGGTGGCGCCGGGAATGCCGATGGTCTGCATCACCGTGACGAACGGGCTCTGGGCGTGGCCAGCCTGGTTCCACGGCACGATGGCCAACATCAGCGCCAGGGTCAGCAGGTAGAACACCACCAGCCGCACGATGGTCGCGCGGAAGGCTTTTTTCACCGCCTGCTCCGGGTCGGCCGCTTCACCGGCGGCCACCGCGATCATTTCCACGCTCAGGTAACTGAAGATCGAGACGATCACCGCGATCCACATGCCGCTCAACCCGTTCGGGAAAAAGCCGCCGTGGGCCGCGTAGTTCTGCACGCCGTAATCCGGATTGCCGGAGCCGAACACCACGTACACCGCGAGGATGATGAAGCCGACAATCGCGCTGATCTTGATCGTGGAAAACCAGTACTCGAAGTTGCCGAAGGTCTTGACGCTGATGGCGTTGAGTACGATCAGCACGCTGGAAAACGAGACGATCCACACCCATTCCGGCACGTTGGCAAACCAGTACTTCATGTACATCGCCACCGCCGTGACCTCGGCGCCCACCGCCAGCACAATCGCCGCCCAGTACGCATAACGCACCAGGAAACCGGCCAGCGGGCTGACGTAAAATTCGGCATACGCGCCGAAGGAGCCCGAGGTGGAATGCGCCACGGTCATCTCCGCCAGGCAGCCCATCAACAGCAAAGTGATCAGCGCACCGATGGCATAGCTGACCAGCACGCTGGGCCCGGCATAGCCGATGGCGTAGGCGCTGCCCATGAACAGCCCGGTGCCGATGGCGCCACCGATGGCGATCATGCTCATCTGGCCGGAAGTGAGCTGGCGCCTGAGGCCCAGTTCGCGATTGGTGATTTCGGCAAAGCCTTGGTCTGGCGTGGTCACGTGGCGTGCCCCTTTATTATTGTGATTGCACTGCTTTCTGGTTGAAACACTGTCCCCTGTGGGAGCGGGCTTGCTCGCGAATGCGGTGTGCAAGTCAATACAT